>NZ_DASYZI010000006.1:0-29646 GCF_035946395.1 Actinocrinis sp. | reverse complement strand
ATGGTCGCGGCGATCTGGGCTGCTCCCATCGTGGCGCAGCGTCCTGCCATCGCGGCGGTGAATTGGAACACCCAGTTGGCGCGGCACCGCAACACGGTCTTCGCCGTCGGATGCACGGTCATCGCAGGACTCAATGACCCTCCAGCATGGCTGATCGTGGTCGACGCCGCGCTCCTGATGACATACCTACTCGCCGTGGACACACTCGCGGCCGGACCGATCGGTATCAGGCAACTGCGGCACGGGGTCGCCCCGCTCGCTGCCACTGCGGCAACCGCAGTCACGCTGCTCGGCGCTGCGGCCCCGGTCAACTCCGGCGCGGCCTGGGGCAGGATCGTAGCGGCAGTCGCCGTCACGGCAGCAGCACTTGCCACGAGCGCAGCGTTGTGGATCCGGCAACGACAGCGGGCCAGTGCTCAGGACTGACGATCAGCGGAATAGGGAGAACCAGCAGGCCAGGAAGGCGGTATCCCTGGCAACGCAGTATCCAAGGTGGTGCTCCAGCTAAGCCGCTGCTGTCTCGCCGGGCTGCCGGTCCGGTCCTGTATGTATCCCGGTCCTGGTAGGCGTGCCCGACCAGCGTGCCCAGCGTCCGCAGATCGTACGCACCGACGTTTCGAGCCCGACGCCCCCGCTGACGTCCTCAAGCGCGGTGATCACATGTAAATTCCCGTCCATAGTCGTCTCCGTCCGCGAGCGCGCCGACGCCGTCAACCGAGGTCTTGCGGGCAGGGCCCCGCCACCTTGCGCCGGGCCGCCGCCTCACGTCGTGTTGCGCTCGCGCGAGCTCGGCGCCGCTGCTTCAGGCAGCCGACCAGCCGGTCGTGTTCGGCCTGCTCGAACAGATGCTGGAAGTGGCTGTCTGCGATCTCGCGGCCAAAGCTGGCACTCACCATGATGATCGCCCCTCGTGAGGATCGTCTGCGGTGAGAACCGCCCGCTCTCGTCGGGCTGGTTCTCCTGTCCTCTACGATCTGCGCCCAGGTAGCCCTGGCGGATCGGTCGGATTCCCGAATTCGGGACCCGACTTGCGACCTAGGCCCTACCTTAGATGGCTTCCAGCTACCTTAGTCCGGTGATTTACAGGCCCGCGCCTACCTTAGACATGCGAATCAGTGAACGGAGAAGCCTCCGTCTACGAACAGCAGTTGCCCGGTGACGTACGCCGAGGCGGTGGAAGCGAGGAAAAGCGTCGCGCCGCGGAAATCCTCCGGCAGGCCGTTGCGTCCGATCATCGTGCGCGCAGCCCAGGTCTTGACCAGCTCGGGATCGGATGCCAGCTGAGCAGTCAGCGGTGTGATCACGAACCCGGGGATGATCGTATTGACGCACACTCCGTATCGTGACCACGCCTCGGCCTGCGAGCGGGTCAGCCCCGCGAGACCGGCCTTGGATACACCGTAGAGCCCGCTGTCGCCGAAGGCCGAGATCGACTGCTGTGAACCGATGTTGATGATCCGACCCCAGCCGCGCTCGGCCATCCGCGGCCCGAAACGCTGGCCGAGCTGGAACGGCCCGGCGAGGTTCGCGGCCAACACGGACTCGTAGTCGGCGAGGCCCTGCGCGGCCAGCGGCGGCCGCGGATTGGTCGCGGCGCAGTTGACCAGGATGTCGACCTCACCGACCAGCCCGACTGCCTCCTCGGCCGCCTCGGCGAGCCGAACCGGATCGGCCACGTCCGCCACCACCCGATGCGCCTCGCCGCCAAGCTCACGGATCCGGCCGACCGCGACATCGAGTTCCGCCTCGCGCCGTGCCAGCAGTACCGTGCGCGCTCCGGCGAGCGCGATGACTTCAGCCATTGCGTATCCGATGCCTGAGCTGCCCCCGGTCACCAGTGCCGCACGCCCACGCAGGGAGAACAGTTCTTCAAGAAGTTGCACGCCGATGATCATATTCGGACGCTCAGATAGACGACGGCAATTGGCGATGCCGTACCCGAAGGCGCGGGCGCGGGCGCTGCGCATGTTGATCTGATGATCTGACTGACTGCGCTGACCCGTCTCGCTGCATTGCAAGGTTTAAATGCCTTGCGAGTACTCGCAAGGGGAACGGGAGCAAACGCGGACGGCTAGCGTGTTTGGGGTGCGCGCCTTACGGGCGCGCCTTGTGCGTGCGGCCTACGTGCGCACCTTATGGAGGCGCTTTACGGGTGGGTGCCCTTCATGGTGGCCTTGCTGGTCGCCTGCTCAGCGAGGGCGCGTAGCTCGCGTACGGCCTTGTCTCGGTCCTGCGCTCCGTACACGGCCGATCCGGCGACAAACACGTCTGCGCCTGCCTCCGCGCAACGCTCGATCGTGTCGGCGGAGACGCCGCCGTCCATCTGTAGCCAGATCTGGCCGCCGTGCCGCTTGATCGCCTCACGGGTGCGCCGGACTTTCGGCAGCACCGAATCCAGGAACCGCTGGCCGCCGAAGCCCGGCTCGACCGACATGATCAGGACCATGTCCAGCTCCGGCAGCAGATCCTCGTAGGGTTCGATCGGTGTCGCCGGACGCAGTGCCATGCCAGCGCGCACTCCGCCCGCACGCAGTGTGCGAGCCAACCGGATCGGGGCGGTGGCCGCCTCGATGTGAAAGGTCACCGAACGTGCGCCGGCCTCGGCGTACGCAGGGGCCCAGCGGTCGGGGTCCTCGATCATCAGGTGGCAGTCCAGCGGCAGATCCGAGGCGCGCATCAGGGCCTCGACCACCGGCAAGCCGAGGGTCAGGTTGGGGACGAAGTGGTTGTCCATCACGTCCACGTGCACCCAGTCGGCGGCCCGGGAGACCGAGGCGACCTCGTCCGCGAGCCTGGCGAAGTCGCTGTTGAGGATCGAGGGCGAGATCTGGACCGTCATAACGCCATTGTCGCCCACCGCTCTGCGCTACTGCATGATGGTCTCTACGTGACTGTCCCGCCGCAACTCCTCCTGACACAGACCGCCCGACTCGGATCAAGCCGAGATGATGGTGCGATGGACGTACAAGCGATCTCACCGACGCTCCTCGTCGAACGACTCGCCGACCGGATCGCACAGTTCCCGCGCGACGCCTGGGTGCGCGTCGCCATCGACGGCCCACCGGCCGCCGATCCGGGCCGCTTGGCCACGGAGCTGATCGACCCGCTTCGGATACGCGGGCGCGCGGCGCTGCGCGTATCGGCGGGTGACTTCCTGCGCCCGGCCTCGCTGCGTCTGGAGTTCGGCCGCACGGATCCCGACGTCTATTACGACGAGTGGCTCGACACCAAGGGGCTGATCCGCGAGGTGTTCGGGCCGCTTGAGCAGGGCGGCGACGGCAAGGTGCTGCCGGCGCTCTGGGACGCCGAACGAGATCGCGCAAGCCGCGCCGAGTACACGACGCTGCCGCCGGGAGGCGTCGTGCTGCTCGACGGCGCACTGCTGCTCGGCCGGGGCCTGCCATTCGACCTCGCGGTCCATCTCTGGCTCTCGTCCGCCGCGCTGGCCAGGAGGACCGCGCCGGAGGCCGCCTGGACGTTGCCCGCCTACGAGCGGTACGAGTACGAGGCCGATCCGCTGCACGTCGCTGACGTTGTGGTGCGGGTTGACGATCCGCGGCACCCTGCGCTGGTGAACCAGTTCTGAGCGCGCCTGCTCCTTCCGCTGCGGCACGTCGCGGGCTGGGCGAGACTGGGACCAACCACCGCACGGAAAGGTCGGGCACTCATGGCTGACACTGCGCAGGAGCTCTTCGACGCATTGGCCGACGAGCTTGCGCCGCTGGGCGCGAAGAAGTCGAAGATGTTCGGGATGCCATGCCTCAAAGATCCCGACGGCAAGGCGTTCGTCGGGCTGCACCAGGACGAACTCGTCGTGCGCTTAGCACGGGACTCCGCCGAGCACGCCGAGGCTCTGGCGCTCGACGGCGCGCACCTGTTCGAGCCGATGGCAGGCCGCCCGATGAAGGACTGGATCTGCCTTCCGGAGGCGGAGCGCGAGCGCTGGTCCGAGTTCGCCGTGGCCGCCCGTGCCACGCCCCGCTCCTGAACACGACTCTCCAGCGGCCGGCCCATCGCAGGTAACGTTGACCTGTGGGACGGCACGCGCCGCAGATGCGCGCCACGTGTCGTTGTCGTAGGAGGCTGAGCCAAGATGACCGAGACGCCGGGCCGCGACGAAACGCAGGTCCGGGTGGCGGTAGGCAGCGACGAGCGCACTACATCCACGGACGCGGCTGTCGAGCACCTGAGGTCGCGCGGGCTCGACGTGGTCGCGGCCGGGCCGCTGGCCGACCGGCCCGCCGACTGGGTGCAGGTGGCCGAAGAGGTCGGGCGCGCGGTAGCCGAAGGGCGCGCCGAGAAGGCGGTGCTGTTCTGCTACACCGGGACCGGCGCGTCGATGGCGGTGAACAAGATCGCGGGGATACGCGGCGCGCTGTGCGTGGACGCGGAGACCGCCCGGGGCGCGCGACGCTGGAACGACGCGAACGTGCTGGTGCTCAGCTACCGGCTGGCCACCGAGACGCTGGTACGCGAGATCATCGACGCATTCCTGGACACCCCGGCGGATCCTGCCGAGGCCGCGACGATCGCGCAGCTCACCACGCTTGAGCGGACCGCCGCGCAGCCCTCTGAGCAGCGGTCTGCGCAGGCGGACGGCTGAGCACGCCGTCGGTGGGGACGCCCGGCAGGATCTCGCGCATCAGCACGGGACCGATCGAACGTGCACTCCACTCGCGCGGATAACCGAGCGAGACCTCTTCGAAACGCACGCCGTCGTGCCACGTGGTGCGCGGGATGTGCAAATGCCCGTAGACCATCGCAGTAACCGGGAAACGCACGTGCCAGTCGGCCGTCGCCGCCGTACCACACCACTGGGCGAATTCCGGATAACGCAGCACCATGGTCGGGTCGCGGACCAACGGATAGTGGTTGACCAGCACGAGCGGTTCGTTCGGATCGCAGGCTTCCAGGCGGCGCAGCGTCAGCTCGACCCGCGCACGGCACCAGTCCTCGCGGGACGGATACGGATCCGGATGCAGGCGGAACTCGTCGTTGCAGACGACGCCGGTGTTGTACGCGTACGCGAGTCCTTCTTCCTTCGACGAGGTACCAGGCGGGTAGAACGTGTAGTCGTACAGTAGGAAGAGCGGCGCGATGCGTACCGGACCCTCCGGGCCGGGCCAGACCGCGTACGGGTCCTCCGGGGTAAGCACGCCGATCTCGCGACACGCCTCGACCAGCCGCTCATACCGCTGCACGCCGCGCAACTGGTCCTCGCCGGTGGCCGACATTGTCCATAGCTCGTGGTTACCCGGCACCCACACGACCTGCGCGAAGCGGTCGGCGAGCAGCTTGAGCACAGCGACGATGTCGTCGATCCGTTCGGAGACGTCCCCGGCCACCAGTAGCCAGTCCGCGTCCGAGTACGGGCGCATGCCCTCGACGAGCGCGCGGTTCTCGGGATAGGAGACGTGCAGGTCGCTGGTTGCCAGCAGGCTGCCATCCACACGACCAGAGCCGCCACTGCCAGCGCCGCCACCACCACCGATCGCGTCCATAGCCATCCGACCAGCCTGCCGGTTTTCAGAGCTCCTGAGCAACTCGCCGCGTGCTCGAACGGTGTAAGACGTCAGATTGATATCAGGTCAGCGGCGGCGCAGCAGCGCGAGGTACATCGCGTCCGTGTTGTGAACGTGCGGCCACAACTGCACGTCAGGTCCGTCGCCGAGTTCCGGCACGCCGGGGAAGTACGGCCGCGCGTCGAGCTGTTCGACGTCGTCGCGGCGTGCGAGCACGTCCTCGACGACAAGTCGCGTCTCGGCCAGGTGCGGCGAGCAGGTCGCGTACGCGACGAGGCCGCCGCTGCGGGTCGAGTCCAACGCCGAGGCCAGCAGTTGCTTCTGCAACACGGCCAGCAGGGAGACGTCAGCGGGCTTGCGCCGCCAACGCGACTCGGGACGCCGCCGCAACGCGCCGAGGCCGGTGCACGGAGCGTCGACCAGCACACGGTCGAAGACGCCGGGAAGCCACGGTGGCTGCGTACCGTCGGCGGTGATCACCTTATGCACGCCGCGGATCGGTTGCAGCGCCCGCTTGACCAGCCTGGCCCGATGCGGGGCCAGTTCGACGGCCACGAGCCTGGCGTCACGCTGCGAGGCCGTGCCCGCGAGCAGCGCCGCCTTGCCGCCGGGGCCGGCGCACAGGTCGAGCCAGAGCTGATCGTCGCAGTGGCCGCCCGACGAGCCGCCGGTCAGCGGCGCGGCGGCAAGGGCGAGCGCGACAAGTTGGCTGCCCTCGTCCTGCACGCCTGCTCGGCCACGTGCCACCGCTTCGAGGTGCGCGGGATCGCCTTCGGGCAGATAGGCCGCAGTCGGTGCGTAACGCCCCGGTTCGGCGCCCTGCTTCACCAAGTCGGCCTGCTCGCACAGTCCCGGGCGTGCAGCGAGGGTGACCCCAGGGCGCAGGTTGTCTGCTTCGAGCAGTCGATCGATCTCCGCGTAGGCGTTCTCCTTGCCGCGGTGCGCGGCCAAGGCGTCCCAGAGCGCCGAGACGACCCACACCGGGTGCGAGCGGTAGACGGAGAGGTAGCCCTCGGGATCGCGGTCGGGGTCGGGCGCGACGCGGTTCACCCAGTCGCGCAGATCTCCGCGTGCGACCTTGCGCAGTACTGCGTTGACCATGCGCACCGCACCCTCGTGCGTCACTTCGCGGGCCAGTTCGACCGAGGCGTCCACAGCGGCGTGCGCCGGAATACGCGTCGCGAGCAGCTGGTGTGCGCCGAGCCGCAGTACGTCGAGGACTTCCGGGTCGAGCTGCGCGAGCGGCCGGTCTACGCACTCGGCCAGGATCGCGTCGTACGTCCCGCGTCCGCGTAGCGCGCCGTAAGCCAGCTCGGTCGCGAGCGCGGCGTCGCGCGCGTCGAGTCGCCGATCGGTGAGCAGCTTGGGAAGGACGAGGTTCGCATAGGCTTCGCGGTCCGACACCGCACGGAGGGTGTCGTAGGCGGCGAGTCGGGCCGGGTCAGTGCGCATCAGCCCATTATCCCGTGCGAAACGGGCCCGCCCGCCCGCTGCTCGAATTGCCCGCTGCTGCCCACTACTCGAACCGTGCATCGCTCTGTAGGCGCAGGCCGCGTGCCCAGTCGGCCGCCGTCATCCTCTTCTTGCCCTGCGCCTGGACCTCGCCGAGCCGTACGGTGTGTCCGGAACCGGTCCCGACCTGGAGTCCGCGCTTGTCGGCGAGGATCGCACCCGGCTCGATCTGCGTGACGCCAGGGATCGGTGTCACCGGGAAGATCTTGACCCGTTCGCCGTCCAGGGTCGTCCAGGCGCCCGGTGCGGGGGTGCATGCGCGCACCTGCCGGTCGATGTGTAACGCCGGAGTCTTCCAGTCGATACGGGCGTCGTCGGTGGTCAGCTTCGGCGCGTGCGTAACACCGTCGGTAGGCTGCGGTACCGCGGTCAGCCGACCGTCCTCGATCCCGTCGAGCGTTGCGACCAGCAGCCGCGCGCCGTCCACGGCCAATCGGGCGAGCAGGTCACCACTGGTGTCGGTACGGCCGATCTCCTCGGTCACGGTGCCGAACAGCGGCCCGGTGTCCAAGCCCTCCTCAAGCAGGAACGTGCACGCACCGGTGATCTCGTCGCCGGCCAGGATGGCGTGTTGCACCGGGGCGGCGCCGCGCCAAGCCGGCAGCAGTGAGAAGTGCAGGTTGACCCAGCCGTGCCGGGGGACGGCCAGCGCGGCGGGCGGGATCAGCCCACCGTACGCGACGACCGGACACGCGTCGGGGGCCAGCTCAGCCAGGCGCGCGATGAACGCCGGGTCGCGCGGCCGTGGCGGCGTGAGCACCTCGACGCCGGCCTGCTCGGCGACGTGACGCACCGGTGACTGCTCCACGTGCCGTCCGCGCCCGGTCGGCGCATCCGGCCGGGTGAGCACCGCGACCACCTCGTGCCGGGAGCCGAGCAACGCCTCCAGCGAGGGGACCGCCGTCTCCGGCGTCCCGGCGAACAGAACCCTCATCGCCGGCCCTCAGCGCGCCTGGCCGAAGGTCGGATGCGGCGAGACCCTGATCTGCGGCGGTTCGGTGCCCGCGGACCCACTGCCGTTTGCAATGCTGCCGCTCACGGCGCCGCCGTTCGCCCAGTCGGCCTGGCGGATCGCACGCAGCGCGGCTTTGCGGGTCTCGCGGTCGAGCCGGTCGATGAACAGCACGCCGTCGAGGTGGTCGGTCTCGTGCTGAAAGCAGCGGGCCAGCTTGTCGCTGCCCTCGATGACGACCGGGTCGCCGAACTCGTTGAAGCCCTTCGCGACGGCACGCAGCGCACGTACGCACGGGAACGGCAGGTCCGGGATGGACAGGCAGCCCTCGTCGCCGTCCTGGGTCTCGTCCGACAGGTCGAGCACCGGGTTGATCAGATGCCCGACTTCGCCTTCCACGTTGTACGCGAAGACTCGCAGCGAGACGCCGATCTGGGGTGCGGCCAGGCCCGCGCCGGGCGCGCCCAGCATCGTGTCGGTCAGGTCCTTGACGAGACGCCGCAGCTCCTTGTCGAAGTCGACGACCGGCGCCGCCTTGGTGCGCAACACCGGATCACCGAAAAGCCGGATCCGCTGGATCGCCACGGTACGCCGTCCGTTCGTCTCGTTTTCTGCCCCAACCCACCCGCTGCAACGATTCTAGGCCAGGTCGGAGCCAGGGCGTGCCCTAGGCCAAGTCGACAGGGTCGATGCGGATACGCACGTGCACCGGCGCCTTACGCGCGGAGCGGATGCCCTGAGTCGCCGTCAATGCTTCGGCTAGCCGACGCCCGGCGGAGCGCGGGCAGCGAATCAGCACCCGGTGAACCGCCTCACGCAGCTCGCCACCACGAACGTCGCCACTGCCGGGCACCTCGGTGGGGCCGAGGATCTCGGCGCCTTCGGGCAGCGCGAGCACCGCCATGAAGTCGTCGAGAGCCGAATACGGCGCGGTCAGCTCCGCTATCCGCGCGGCCGGCGGATAACCAAGTTCAGCGCGGTCGGCCAGCTCGCGGCGGGCGAAGGCAGCCGGATCCCAGCGCACCAGCGCCTGGACTGGCGCCGCGGCAGACTCGGCGGCGACCGCGACCACGCCGCCTTCTGCGGCCGGGCGCACCAGGGCCGCCACGGCCAGCCAGCGCCGCAGCGCCTGCTCGGCCGCGCGCAGCACGGGCACGCCAAGCAGCAGGTCGCCGTCGAGCAGCACCGCCGCCGCGTAGCCGCCTGGCGCGGTCGGCTCCGCTCCGGGCGTCGCGACGATGAGCGCGGGCTCCGGGCCGACCTCGGTGAGGATCGCGCCGCCTCTGCTCAAGCGCACCGGGACGCCCGTGAACGCCCGGCCGAGTTCCTCCGCGCTGCGGGCCGCTCCGGTGGCGCGGGCGCGGAATCGGTTTGCGCCGCAACGATCGCAGCGCCAGCGCTCGGCGATACGGCCGCACCAACGGCAACGTGCCGAGTCCGCGGCACCGGCCAGCGCGAGCGCGCCGTGGCAGTGTGCGCAGTGCGCGGGTTCGCGGCAGCGGACGCACGCGAGGGCAGGCAGGTACCCGGTGCGCGGCACTTGAACGAGCACCGGGCCGCGTTGCAGGCCGTCCCGGGCAACGCGCCAGGCGAGCGTGGGGATGCGCGCGACGGCTGCGCCGGGGTCACGCCCGCTGTCGCGGTCGGGGTCCACGGTTCGGATCATCGGAGCGTGCTCGCGCACGACGGCACGCGGCGCGGCAACCGGTCTGGCCCAGCGCCTCGCGACCAGTTGCGCCCCCTCCGCGGTCACGGTGTACCCGCCGATCAACGCGGCTGCCCCGGCCTGGTGCGCGCGGATCGTGAGCACCTCACGCACGTGCGGGTAGGGCGCGGCGCGGTCGGCCAGCGAGGAGTCGCCGTCGTCCCAGAGCGCGACCAGACCGAGGTTTGGCAGCGGGGCGAAGACTGCGGCGCGCGTGCCCACGACGCAGCGCACGTCGCCGCGCTTGGCCGCGAGCCAGCGGCCGTAACGCTCCCCTGCGCCGAGATCGGCGGTGAGCGCCACGTGCCGCCCGGGGCCGAGTAGTTCCGTCAGCGCCGCGTCCATCCGGTCCACGTCGCGGCCGTCCGGTACGACGATCAGAGCGCTGCGGTCGCTGTGCAGCGTGGCGTGCACGGCGGCGGCCAGCGCGCGAGCCCAGTCGGGGCCGATCGTGTCGTCCGCCGACGAGGCGCCGCCCGGCAGGGCGGTCCATACCGCGCGTGGAATGCCGCCGTCGGCCAGCGCCGCGAGCAGTTCGGGGCCATGCCAGTAGTACTTCCACGGCTGCGGGTCGTATGCAGGGAGCGGCGCGGTGACCGATTCCCGGCGCGGCGCCTTCTCGGTGCGGGCATGGCGTGGCGGGATCGCCAGCCGCAGCACGTCGGCGACCGTGCCCGCGTAGGCGTCGGCCACCGCGCGAGCGAGCTTGCCGATCTCGGCGGTCAGCACCTGTTCCGGGGAGACGACGCTGTACAGCGGGGCCAGCTTCCCGACGAATTCGGTCTGCTCGGCCCGCTCCCACAGGTAGCCGTCCACGAGCTGCCCGGCGAACCGGACGCGTACTCGCACGCCCGGCTGCGCGTCCTGCGCGAGCTTCGCCGGGACCGTGTAGTCCCACAGCCGGTCGAGGTGCGCAGGCTCGACGTCCACAATGACCCGTGCGACCGGGTCATGTGCCGCGGGCTGCGCTGCCGCCGGGCCTGCGGTCGCGGCCCGCGCCTTGCCTCGTGCGGCCTCGGCGCGGACGAGCGCCATCTGCTCGCCCGGCTGGTTCATCCGTCCTTTGTACCGGACCGGGCCGACAAGCGGAGCGCCGCCGAACGCACTTGACGCGGCGCCAGATCTGACGCCGCGTCAAGCTGGGGGAATAGCTGGGAAGAAGAGAAAATCACACAACCGCAGTCGACGGCCGCAGTCAGCTCACCGTGGACTTGAGCGCCTCGACCCGGGTGGCCTGCTCCCAGGTGAAATCGGGCAGCTCACGGCCGAAGTGCCCATATGCGGCGGTCTGGTTGTAGATCGGGCGCTTGAGGTCCAGGTCCCGGATGATCGCGGCCGGCCGCAGGTCGAAGACCTCGCCGACGGCCTGCTGGATGCGCTGCACCGGCACGGTCTCGGTGCCGAAGGTCTCGACGAACAGACCCACCGGCGCGGCCTTGCCGATCGCGTACGCCACCTGCACCTCGGCGCGCGTCGCCAGGCCGGCGGCGACGATGTTCTTGGCGACCCAGCGCATCGCGTACGCCGCCGAGCGGTCCACCTTCGACGGGTCCTTGCCGGAGAACGCGCCGCCGCCGTGCCTCGCCATTCCGCCGTACGTGTCCACGATGATCTTGCGCCCGGTCAGCCCCGCGTCGCCCATCGGACCGCCGATCTCGAACCGGCCAGTCGGGTTCACCAGCAGCCGGTAGCCCTCGGTGTCGATCTCCAGGCCGCCCGCCGCCAGCTCGGCGAGTACGTGGTCGACCACGTACTCCTTGACGTCCGGCGCCAGCAGCGTGGCCAGGTCGATGTCCGAGGCGTGCTGCGAGGAGACCACCACGGTGTCCAGGCGCACCGGCCGGTCGCCGTCGTACTCGATGGTGACCTGGGTCTTGCCGTCCGGGCGCAGGTAGGCCACGGTGCCGTCCTTGCGCACCTGGGCCAGGCGCTGGGCCAGCCGGTGCGCCAGCGCGATCGGCAGCGGCATCAGCTCGGGAGTGTCGGAGCAGGCGTAGCCGAACATCAGACCCTGGTCGCCGGCACCCTGTAGGTCCAGTTCGTCGGACGCCTCGCCGTCGATCCGCGCCTCGTACGCCGAGTCCACGCCCTGCGCGATGTCCGGAGACTGCGAGCCGATGGAGACCGACACGCCGCAGGACGCCCCGTCGAAGCCCTTCTTCGAGGAGTCGTAGCCGATGTTGAGGATGGTCTCGCGCACGATGGTCGGGATGTCCGCCCAGCCGGTGGTGGTGACCTCGCCGGCGATGTGCACCTGGCCCGTGGTGATCAGCGTCTCGACCGCCACGCGCGAGGCGGCGTCCTCCTTGAGCAGCGCGTCGAGGATCGAGTCGGAGATCTGGTCGGCGATCTTGTCGGGGTGCCCCTCGGTCACGGATTCGGAGGTGAACAAGCGGCGGTCGGTGTCCGGACGGACCACGGGACGACTCCTTCTCGCAGCGGCTGCTGACTGTCTGCCTGTCGACGGGTCCGCCCTCGACGCGACCCGCACATGTGCTCGGATCATTTTATCCACGCATACCAGGCCGACAGGTAGACCTGTCGGAAGAGTTGAAGGTTACACAGTCGCGAGCCGGCGCCAACTGCGAGCTCCCGACTGCGTAGTACCGGTTACACAGTGCCGGTTACAACACAGCGCCGCACAGTGCCGCTTAAAACATTACGGCTAAGACATACGGCGCAATTCGACGACGCGGTCCCACACCGCGTCGGCCAGCGCACGCTTGGAACCCGGCGGCACCGGGGTCTCCACGCCGTCCGCACCGATGATCACACCCTGGGTCACCGGCTGGCCGAAGACCTTGTCCGCGCCGACCTCGTTGGCCACCAGTAGGTCCACGCCGTACGCGGCCACCTTGCGGCGGCCGAGCTCCAGGAACGAGTGGAGCTCGTCGCCGGTCTCCGCGGCGAAGCCCACCACGGTCTGCCCCTCGGCGAGCCGTTCACGGCCGAGCTCCCGCAGCACGTGCGGGTTCTGCACCAGATCGATCACCGGGGCCGAGCGGTCGTCGGACTTCTTGATCTTCGACTCGGCGTAGTGCGCGGGCCGGAAGTCGGCCACGGCGGCGTTCGCGACCACGACCTGCGCCTCGGCCGCCGCGGCACGCATCGCGTCGCGCAGCTCCAGCGCGGTGCCGACCCGGATCACCTTGGCCCCGGCCGGATCCGGCAACGTGACGTTCGCGGCGACCACGGTCACTTCCGCACCACGCGCTACGGCGGCCGAGGCCAGTGCGTAGCCCTGTAGGCCGGACGAGCGGTTTCCGAGGTAGCGCACCGGGTCCAGCGGCTCGCGAGTGCCGCCGGCCGAGACCACCACGCGCAGTCCGGCCAAGTCCTCGGGCAGCGGCCCGCCGCGGCGCAGCACTGCGGCGGCGAATTCGAAGATTTCCACAGGCTCGGGCAGCCGTCCGGCACCGGAGTCGGCTCCAGTGAGCCGGCCCACCGCTGGGTCAAGCACGATCGCGCCGCGGCGGCGGAGGGTGGCGACGTTCTCCCGGGTCGCGGGGTGCTCCCACATCTCGGTGTGCATCGCGGGGCAGAAGACCACCGGGCAGCGGGCGGTGAGCAGCGTACTGGTCAGCAGGTCGTCGGCTAGGCCGTGCGCGGCCCGCGCGATCAGGTCGGCCGTGGCGGGGGCGACGAGCACCAGATCGGCACTCTGCCCGAGGCGCACGTGCGGCACCTCGTGCACGGAGTCCCAGACCTCGGTCGAGACCGAGTGCCCGGAAAGCGCCTCCCACGTAGCGGCGCCGACGAAGCGAAGCGCTGACGCGGTCGGTACGACGCGTACGTCGTGCCCTGACTCGGTGAGGCGCCGCAGCACCTCGCACACCTTGTACGCGGCGATCCCACCGCCGACGCCGAGGACGACGCGGGGCCGAGGCGGGGGTTCAGAGGCCACTTCTCGATCGCTCCCTCGCCCCGTGGCCGCCGGGTCAGGCCTGCTCGATCGGCTCCGCGGTCAGCAGGCCGGCGTTGATCTCGCGCAGGGCGATCGACAGCGGCTTCTCATGCACATGCGTGTCGACCAGCGGGCCGACGTACTCCAGCAGCCCCTCGCCGAGCTGCGAGTAGTAGGCGTTGATCTGCCGGGCGCGCTTGGCCGCGTAGATCACCAGGCTGTACTTGGAGTCGGTTGCCTCAAGCAGCTCGTCGATCGGCGGGTTGATGATGCCCTCGGGCTCACTTACGGACACGAAGGAGGCCTTCCGATCTTGAGAAAAACATGGTTCGAATCGAACACGGCCTGTCGCTCAGGACAGGCCCATTAAGTTTAACAGTTCGCGGGCCACGTCCTCGACGGACGTGTTGACCAGGGTGACGTCGAACTCGGGTTCGGCGGCCAGCTCCACCCGGGCGGCGGCCAGCCGCTGCTCGATCACCTCGGGCGGCTCGGTGCCGCGGCGGGTCAGCCGCCGCACCAACTCATCCCAGCTGGGCGGGGCGAGGAAGACCTGGAGCGCCTCCGGCATCGCGGCGCGTACCTGGCGCGCGCCCTGTAGGTCGATCTCCAGCAACGTCGGCGTGCCCGCGGCCAGCCGGTCCAGGACCGCTTGGCGCGGCGTGCCGTAGTGGTGGCCGGCGAACTGCGCCCATTCGAGCAGTTCGTTGTTGGCCACCAGCTTCTCGAAGGCCACGGGGTCGGTGAAGAAGTAGTGCACCCCGTGGATCTCTCCGGGCCGGGCGTGGCGCGTGGTCACCGAGACCGAGTGCCAGACCTCCGGGTGCGCCGAGCGCAGGTGTGCTACCACGGTGCTCTTGCCCACCCCGGACGGCCCGGACAGGACGGTCAGGCGGCGGGGCGTCGCGACCGCGGTGCGGCGGCGGTCCTCGGACCGCCGGCCGACGGCCTGCGGGAAGGCTGCCGTACTCGCCTTCCCCACGGGCACACGCGCCCCACCTGTGGGGGTCGGCGGCGTCGGCGGGTCATCTTGACCGGAGTGCGTGGGGTTCACGCGCACCGAGGTTACCCCACGACGCCACGCGGGATGGTCCTCCGCGCCGAGAAGGGCAACCAAGCCCCGAAAGCCCTCTCGGCGCGGTCGTGCCAGGAGCGGGCCCGACCGCCGCGCGTCGGTGCGCGGCGCCGGGTGCCTGCTACTTGGCGCCGCCGAACTCGCGCTCGAGGGCCGCGATCTGGTTGGCGCCGAGGCCCCGGACCCGGCGGGTCTCGGAGATCGACAGCCGCTCCATGATCTGCTTCGCCCGGACCTTGCCCACGCCGGGCAGGGACTCGAGCAGCGCCGAGACCTTCATCTTGCCGATTACGTCGTTCTTCTGGCCCTCGCGGACGACCTCGGAGAGTGAAGCCCCCGAGTGCTTGAGCCGGTTCTTGACCTCGGCACGCTCACGCCGGGCCGCGGCCGCCTTCTCGAGTGCTGCCGCGCGCTGTTCGGGAGTGAGGGGCGGAAGAGCCACGCCAATTCACCTCATGACGTCGATGCGGATCGATGGGGTGAGCCTCCCCGCCGTTCGCACGGCCGGTCGGCTCTGTTGTCCGTTGCCGGAACCTAGTCGCTTACAGCTTCAGTGGCAAGGTGACACCCCCGCTGGTCTGCGATAAAACCGGAGCGTACCGGAGTTCGCCGCGGCGCGTGCACGGGATTGCGCTATTCACCGCCGCGGGCGACCCGCCGCGCCCGGCGCTCAGCGGCCCGCGGCGTAGCCCTGCATACCTCGTGGATTGGCCGCAGCGCGCAGGACACCCGTATCAGGATCGCGTGATACAGCGGAGAGTCTACCCAGTGACCAGGGTTCTGATAAAGCTGTATCATGACCGAGTTTTCGCAGCTCATCGATGGTACCTGGCGAAAATCTCGACTCGATCACCAAGGTCAGAGGATCACGTTGTCGCGGTGCGAATGATGAGGGTATTGCGATGCTGTGCCAGGCGGGCGCGTCGATCGCCGCCTGAAGGTCGAGACCGTCGGCGGCCCAGCCGAGAAACAGCAGCAACTGCCACTGATCCTGCTGGTCACCGCCGGGCGTGCCGAAAGCCAACACCGGTTGGCCGTCGCGGGAGGCCAGCGACGGGCTCAAGGTGATCCGCGGTCGCGCGCCAGGAGCCAGTGAAGCGGGCAGGCCGGCCTCCAGCCAGCACATCTGGGCCCGAGTGCCGAGACAAAAGCCCAGTTCAGGGATGGTCGGCGAGGATTGGAGCCAGCCTCCGGAGGGGGTCGCGGAGATCATGTTGCCCCAGCGGTCCACGACGTCGATATGACATGTATCACCTCGGGTCGTGCCGTCCGAGGCCACCAGCGTGTCGCCGATCCGCCGCTCGCCGGATCCGCGGATCCCACCGCGCTCGACCGCCGACATCGAGTCGGAGGATTCGCCTGTTCGGGCCACCGATCGCGGGGAGCTCAGGTAGCCCGGCAGGCGCGGCAGGCGGCCGTCCGGCGCGCCGGGGCGCAGTTCGGCGCTGGCACGCTCGCCGACGAGCGCTGCCCGATCGTGCAGGTATCCCGGCGCCAACAGCCGCCCGATCGGGACATCCGGGCGATCGCCGTACCACGCCTCGCGGTCGGCGAAGGCGAGCTTCGCCACCTCGGTCACCCGGTGCACGCGCGCGGCCGAGCCCGGCGGCGGCAACTCGCCAAGGGCGTCGAGCATCCCGAGCTGCTGGAGCAGCACCGGACCCTGCGTCCACGGCCCGGCCTTGTGCACGGTCAGGCCACGCCAGGGCAGACTCACGGTCGGCTCATAGCCGGGCCGCCAGCCGTCCATGTCGGCAGCCGTGAGCAGGCCGCGATGCAGACGTCCGGTCTCGTCACGCACCGCTTCGCGGCAGAACCGTTCGACGGCCTCCGCGACGAAACCGGAGTACCAGGCCCGCAACGCCGCGTCGAGCTGCACCTCGCGCCGGGGACCGGCCGCCTCGGCCTCGGCGAGCAGGCGACCGTACGTGTCGGCGAGCACGGGCAGCCGGAACAGGACGCCGGGCTGCGGTACTCGCCCACCGGGAAGCCACTGCGCCGCCGAAGTCGGCCAGTTTTCGCCGAAGTACTCCGCGACAGTACCGATCGTGTTCACGACGCCTGGAGCGAGCGGGTGGCCTGCCGCGGCGTATCCCAGGGCGTAGTCGAGGACGTCGCGCAGGTGAAACGTGCCGTGATCGCGCAGCAGCGTCAGCCACGCGCCGACGGCTCCGGGCACGGTAGCCGGCAGCAAGCCTGTGCCAGGGATCAGGTCGAGGCCGAGGTCGCCGAAGTGTTCGATGGTCGCGGCGGCGGGCACGGGCCCCTGGCCGGCCAGCACACGGGGTATCGGGTCGGCGGCCGTGGCGAAGATCATCGGAACTTCGCCGCCGGGCCCGTTCAGGTGCGGCTCGACGATATGCAGGGTGAGCGCGGCGGCCGTCGCGGCATCGAAGGCGTTGCCCCCGCGTTCGAGCACGGACATCCCGGCCGCGGTCGCCAGGTAGTGGGTGGAGGCGATCATGCCGAAGGTTCCGCGCAGTTCGGGGCGCGTGGTGAAGGTCGGCTGGGTCATAGCCGCACCCTAGAGGGTGCTTGAGGAGTGGCCCCCTTTCCCGACGACTCCGCCGACGTCACTCGTCGAGCAGGTGTACCGCCTTGGCGAGCGTGGACCACAGCGCCAGGCAGACGAAGGCGCCGGAGAGCACGAGCATCGCGGTCGGCACGCCGAAGTTGTCGGCCAGCACTCCCGCGGTGACCGGCGCGGTCCACAGCAGTCCTGAGGTGCCGAAGCTCAGCGCCGAGGAGACCCGGCCCATCAGCGTGTCCGGGACGATGCGCAGCTGGTAGCTCTCCAGCAACACGGTCAGCGGCACGACGAGCAGCACCAGAAACGCGGCGACCGCGCCGATCTCCCAGGGCTGCGGCGCCGCGGCAATGCCGACGGTGGCCACCACGATCGTCCAAGATGTGATCAGCACCATGGTGCGTGAACGCACCCGCTTGAGCAGCAGGGGCGCGATCAGTGCCCCTGCGAGGCCGCCGACGGCCGCCAGCGCGGTCACCACGCCGATCGTGGTCGGTCCGCCGCCGCGCTCCTTGATCAGCGCGATCACCAGCAGCACGATGCCGCCGAGCAGCGCGCTGGTCAGCGCCGACCACACGATGATGAAGCGTAGGTAGACGCTGGTGCGGATGTACGCGAAGCCCTCCCGCATGCTGGCCACGGTCGAGGTGTGCGCGGCCCGGTCCGCGGCGTCGGGGCCGAGCGGCTGCCGGATCATCCCCACGCCGAGGGCGCTGACCAGGAAGGAGACCGCGTCGCCGAGAAAGGGGATCCACCGGGCGATGGTGAACAGCGCGCCGCCGAGCGGCGGCCCGGCCAGCCGCGAGATCATCTCCCGGCCCTGCTTCGAGGCGGACAGCGCCTGGAACTGCTCGGCCGGCACGATCCGCTTGAGCACCGGGGTCATCGACGCGCCGCCGATCCCGTTGCACATGCCCTGTACCAGCGCGACCGCGCCGATGTGCACGACGTTCACGTAGTTCTCAGCGACCGCGACTGCGACCGAGGTGACCGCAGCGAACTGGACGAAGTCGGCCCCGACGGTGAGCCGGCGGCGCGAGTAGCGGTCGGCGAGGGCGCCGCCGAGCAGCGTGGTGGACAGGCCGCCGATGTTCAGGCAGGCGCCGACGACGCCGGCCCGCGCGACCGATCCGGTGCTGTAGAGCATGAGCAGCGGATAGGCCAGCTGCGACATCGCGGAGCCGAGCGAGGAGACCAGCGAGCTGATCCACCAGCCCGCGTAGTCCCGGTTACGCCAGAGCGGCAGCACGCCGCGCATCTGCCCGGCTATGCCGGCGCCGTCCCCTTCGGCGGCAGTCGCGCGCTCACCGGCCGTCGTGTTCTCGTCGGCTTCGGCGTCCTCGACCTTGCGTCCGTTCAACGCGTGATCCTGGGCACGGTCACGGTCGTACCAGGCGCTCCGGATAGTGCTGCATACTTCGAGTTTATGAGGCGCCGACGTTCGGCGTCCCGTCGCGCACTGGGTCGCGAATCAAGACGTCAGTAACCCAACGCGACCTGGCACTCGTCAATTGAGCGCGCCACTGCCTCACGCAGCGCACTCACGTCGGGTCCGTGCCGCAGGAGCTCGCGCGCCGTCGCGGGCACGACGTTGCGTAGGGCGCCGCCGAAGACGACGCGCAGGTCGTCCGGCGTCGCCCCTTGGGCGCCGAGGCCGGGGGCGAGCAGCGGGCCGTTGAGGGTCGCGAGGTCGAACGGGATATCGGTCACGGTCGCGCCGATGACCGCGCCGATGCTGCCGAGCACTTCGGCGCCTGCGTTACGACGCGCCGCCGCCGCGAGGATCGCCGCGCCCACGGTCACACCGCCCGGATCGTCCGGAATGAGCGCTCGCTGGACCGAGGCGCCTTCGGGATTCGACGTGAAGGCGAGCACGAACACGCCCGCGCCGTTCTTCTCGGCGGTCGCGTAAAGCGGTTCGAGCGAGTCGTAGCCGAGGTAGGGCGACGCGGTCACCGCGTCGGAGAACAGCGGCGAGGAGACGTCCAGGTACGCCTGTGCGTACGCCTCGACGGTCGAGCCGATATCACCACGCTTGGCATCGAGGATGACCAGCGCCCCGGCCGCTCGTGCATCGGCGATCGTGCGCTCCAGCACGGCGATGCCGCGCGAGCCGAAGCGCTCGAAGAAGGCCGACTGCGGCTTGAGCACCGCGACGCGATCGGCCAATGCCTCGACGACGGTCCCGGCGAACCGTTCCAGTCCTGCGACGTCGTCGCTCAGGCCCCACGCCGCCAACAGCGCACTGTGCGGGTCGACACCCGCGCAAAGCGGGCCTCGGGCATCCAGCGCGGCACGTAGCCGCGCCCCGAACGACGCGGATGGCACAGTCGTGTCCCTCATCGGCTCTGCCTCTCCCCTCGGCGACTCTGGATACCGCGTTCCTGGATGCCGCGCCCCTGAATACCACGGTGAACGCGGCGAGCCCAGAACGGCCCTTCGTAGATGAATCCGGTGTAGCCCTGCAACAGCGTCGCCCCAGCCTCTAGCCGCTCAATGGCGTCTTCGGGGCCGCTGATTCCGCCGACTCCGATGATCGTCATATCGTCGCCAACCCGGGCACGCAGCCGCCGCAGCACATCCAACGCACGTTCCCGCAGTACCGGCCCGGACAGGCCACCCGCACCGAGCGCCGAGACCTGTTCGGCCGACGTGGTCAGGCCGTCACGGCGGATCGTGGTGTTGGTTGCCACGATCCCGTCAAGGCCGATCTCCACGGCCAGGTCCGCGACCGCGTCGATGTCCTGGTCGGCGAGGTCCGGCGCGATCTTCACCAGTAGCGGGACGTGCCGTGCGGCCGCCAAGTCAGCGGCCGCACGCACGGCGAGCAGCAGCGGCCGGAGGACATCGACGGCCTGCAAGTCGCGCAGTCCGGGCGTATTGGGCGAGGAGACGTTGACCACGAGGTAGTCGGCCAGCGGTGCGAGCAGGCGCGCAGAGGCCGTATAGTCGTCGATCGCCTCGCCCTCGGGCACGACCTTGGTCTTGCCAAGGTTGACTCCGACGATCACCGTCCCGCCGCCACTCCCCACGACGGCGCTGCTCCCCGCGCCGCTTCCCTCGCCGCTTCCCTCGCTCTGGGCGCCTTCCCCACTTGCCTCGCCGCGCCCTTCACCTCGACCTCGACCATCGCCACGTCGCCGCTGCCGCTCCCGCCAGAGCCGCAGCCGCTGCGCCACCGCCTCCGCACCGTCGTTGTTGAATCCCATCCGGTTGATCAACGCTCGGTCTCCGGGCAGCCTGAACAGCCGCGGCACCGGATTACCCGGCTGCGGCCTCGCCGTGACCGTGCCGACCTCGACGAACGCGAAGCCGAGAGCCGCCAAGCCGTCGATGCCCACCGCGTTCTTGTCGAACCCGGCCGCCAGGCCGAACGGCCCAGGGAACTCCAACCCCAGCGCGTTAACCCGCAGCGCCATGTCGCGCGGCCCGAGGTAAGCCCGTAGCGCCCGCGCCGCACCGGGCA
Organism: Actinocrinis sp.; assembly: GCF_035946395.1. Lineage (NCBI taxonomy): Bacteria > Bacillati > Actinomycetota > Actinomycetes > Catenulisporales > Actinospicaceae > Actinocrinis > Actinocrinis sp. Next base: position 8,983 of record NZ_DASYZI010000006.1, on the reverse strand, counting down.
CGGCGGCGACGGCCCGGATCGCGCCGAACCCGAGCCTGTGCGCGCGTTCCGCGTCCATACGCCGGAAGAACGCCGCGAACAGCAACCGATAGAGCATCAGAGCATCGGCCGCCTCTAGCCCACCGCGCTGGGCAGAGTCGCAGCCTGCGAAGATGAATCCTGCGACGTGGCGACACCCTCTGACCGCGCACGCGATGCGTTAAGCCGTGTCGCGTGCTCCTGAAGCGATCCAACGCCGACAGCGCCGCGCCGCAGCGCTTCGATGCCCTGCACTGCCGCGCCAAGCCCTTGGATCGTCGTGATGCACGGTTTGCCCATCGCGACAGCGGCTGTGCGGATCTCGTAGCCGTCGAGGCGCGGGCCGACGCCGTGCGGCGTGTTGACGATGATGTCGACTTCCCCGGCCATGATCCGTTGCACAACGGTCGGCTCGCCGTGCGGTCCCTCGCCCTGTGAGTGCTTGCGCACGATGGTCGCACTGACTCCGTTGCGGCGCAGCACCTCCGCAGTGCCCTCGGTGGCCAGGATCTCGAAGCCGAAATCAGCCAGCGCCTTCACGGGGAAGATCATGGCGCGCTTGTCCCGGTTGGCGACGGACACGAAAGCACGACCGCTGGTCGGGAACGGCCCGTAGGCCGCGGACTGCGACTTGGCGAACGCGGTGCCGAAATCCGCGTCGATGCCCATGACCTCGCCGGTGGACTTCATCTCCGGGCCGAGCAACACGTCCACGCCACGGCCGTCGGGCATCCGGAACCGGGACCACGGCATCACAGCCTCCTTGACCGCGATCGGCGCGTCGTAAGGCAGTCGACCGCCGTCACCGCTCGCGGGCAGCAGGCCCTCGGCACGCAACTCAGCGATCGTCGCGCCAAGGCTGACCCGGGCCGCGGCCTTGGCCAGCGGCACCGCCGTCGCCTTTGAGACGAAGGGCACGGTCCTCGACGCGCGCGGGTTGGCTTCGAGCACGTACAGGATGTCCCCGGCGAGTGCGAACTGGATGTTGATCAGCCCTCGCACGCCCACGCCCCTTGCGATGGCCTTGGTGGACTCGCGCAGCCGCTCGACGTCGTGCCCGCCGAGGGTGATCGGCGGTAGCGCACATGCCGAGTCACCCGAGTGAATTCCAGCCTCCTCGATGTGCTCCATCACCCCGCCGAGGTAAAGCTCGTCGCCGTCGTAGAGCGCATCGACGTCGATCTCGATCGCGTCGTCGAGGAACCGGTCGACCAGCACCGGATGCTCGGAGATCAGCCCGGCGTGCCGTTCGAGGTACTCGGCCAGCGACCGCTCGTCGTACACGATCTCCATCCCGCGCCCACCGAGCACGTACGAGGGACGCACCAGCACCGGGTAGCCGATCTCGTCCGCGATGGCCTTCGCCTCGGGGTAGGAGAACGCCGTACCGTGCTTCGGCGCGGGCAGCCCGGCCTCGGCCAGCACCCGGCCGAACGCGCCACGCTCCTCGGCCAGGTGGATCGCCTCGGGGCTGGTGCCCACGACCGGCGCGCCGGCGTCCTTGAGCCGCTGCGCCAGCCCCAGCGGGGTCTGCCCGCCGAGTTGGACCAGCACACCGGCCAGCGGGCCGGCCTGCCGTTCGGCGTGCACCACCTCAAGCACGTCCTCAAGCGTGAGCGGCTCGAAGTACAGCCGATCGGAGGTGTCGTAGTCGGTGGACACCGTCTCCGGGTTGCAGTTGACCATCACGGTCTCGTAGCCGGCCTCGCGCAGCGCGAACGACGCGTGTACGCAGGAGTAGTCGAACTCGACGCCCTGCCCGATTCGGTTCGGGCCCGAGCCCAGGATGATGACCGCCGGTTTCACCCGCGCCGCCACCTCTGTCTCCTCGTCGTAGGACGAGTAGTGATACGGCGTGCTCGCCGCGAACTCCGCCGCACACGTATCGACCGTCTTGTAGACCGGCCGCACACCCAACGCATGCCGCACCGCACGCACCACCGGCTCGTCCAGTGAGCGGATCTGGCCGATCTGCGCGTCGGAGAAGCCGTACCGCTTGGCCCGGCGCAGCAGACCCGGCGTCAGCTCCGCGGCAGCGCCGAGTCCCCGGGCCATCTCCTCGATCAACGCCATCTGATCAAGGAACCAGGGATCGATCCCGGTGGTCCGATACAACTCCTCGACACTCGCCCCGGCCCGCAGCGCCGCCATCACGACGTTGATCCGGCCGTCCGTGGGCACCGCGGCCGACGCGAGCAGCCGCTCCTTGTCCCCGACCTCGGCGCCGAAGTCGAACTGCGCGTCCTTCTTCTCCAGCGAGCGCAGCGCCTTCTGTAGCGCCTCGGGGAAGTTGCGGCCGATCGCCATGGCCTCGCCGACCGACTTCATCGTGGTGGTCAGCCTGGCATCCGCGTGCGGGAACTTCTCGAAGGCGAAACGCGGCACCTTCACCACGACGTAGTCGAGCGTGGGCTCGAACGACGCCGGGGTCTGCCGGGTGATGTCGTTCGGGATCTCGTCCAGGGTGTAGCCGACGGCCAGCTTCGCCGCGATCTTCGCGATCGGGAACCCGGTCGCCTTCGACGCCAGCGCCGACGACCGCGAGACCCGCGGGTTCATCTCGACCACGATGATCCGGCCGTTGTCCGGGTCGACCGCGAACTGGATGTTGCAGCCTCCGGTGTCGACGCCCACCGCCCGGATCGCCGCGATGCCGATGTCCCGCAGCCGCTGATACTCCCGGTCGGTCAGCGTCATCGCCGGCGCCACCGTGATCGAGTCGCCGGTGTGCACGCCCATCGGGTCGAGGTTCTCGATCGAGCAGACCACCACGACGTTGTCGTTGCGGTCCCGCATGAGTTCGAGCTCGAACTCCTTCCACCCGAGGACGGACTCCTCCAGCAGCACCTCGGTGGTCGGCGAGAGCTGCAACCCGGTCCCGGCGATCCGCCGCAGTTCCTCCTCGTCGTGCGCGAACCCGGAGCCGGCGCCGCCCATGGTGAACGAGGGGCGCACCACCACCGGGTACCCGCCCAGCGCCTCGACCCCGGCCAGGCATTCCTCCATCGAACGGCAGATCACCGACCGCGCGGACTCGGCGCCGATCGAGTCGACGATTGCCTTGAACCGCTCGCGATCCTCCCCCGCCCGGATCGCCTCGATGTCCGCGCCGATCAGTTCCACGCCGTACTTCTCCAGCACGCCGCTCTCGGCCAGCGCGACCGCCATGTTCAGCGCGGTCTGCCCGCCGAGGGTCGGCAGCAGCGCGTCCGGCCGCTCCTTCGCGATGATCTTCTCGACATACTCCGGAGTGATCGGCTCCACATAGGTGGCGTCGGCGAACTCCGGATCCGTCATGATCGTCGCCGGGTTCGAGTTCACCAAGACCACGCGTAGCCCCTCGGCCCGCAGCACCCGGCACGCCTGCGTCCCCGAGTAGTCGAACTCGCAGGCCTGGCCGATCACGATCGGCCCGGACCCGATCACCAGGACCGAGCTGAGGTCTTCCCGTCTAGGCATCAGGCCCCGCCCTCCCGTGTCTCGCTCTTACTCGCCTGCATAAGGTTCACGAACCGATCGAACAGGTATGCCGCATCGTGCGGACCGGCCGCCGCCTCCGGGTGGTACTGCACGGAGAACGCTGGAACGTCCAGGCACCGCAGCCCCTCCACCACCGCGTCGTTCAGGCATACATGGCTCACCTCTACGCGTCCGAACGGCGTGTCGGACACCCGGTCCAGCGGAGCGTCCACCGCGAACCCGTGGTTGTGCGCGGTCACCTCGACCTTGCCGGTCAGCCGGTCCTGCACCGGCTGGTTGATGCCGCGGTGCCCGTACTTGAGCTTGTACGTACCGAAGCCGAGAGCGCGGCCGAGCATCTGGTTGCCGTAACAGATCCCGAACACCGGCACCCGCCGCTCCAGCAGCCTGCGGGTCAGCTCGACCTCAGCGTCCGCAGTGGCCGGATCGCCCGGACCGTTGGAGAAGAACACTCCGTCCGGCCCGACCGCCAACACCTCTTCCAGCGACGACCCCGCAGGCAGCACGTGCGTCTCGATCCCGCGCTGCGCCATCCGATACGGCGTCATCGCCTTGATCCCCAAATCGATCGCCGCGACGGTGAAGCGCCGCTCGCCGATAGCCGGCACGACATACGGCTCACGTGTCGTCACGTCCGCCGACAGACTGGCACCCTCCATCTGCGGGCTCTCCAGCACCTCCGCCAGCAATGTGCCCGTGTCCTTCTGCGCGGCCGCCCCGGAGAAGATCCCGACTCGCATCGCACCGCGCTCGCGCAGGTGCCGCGTCAGCGCCCTCGTGTCGATACCGCTGATACCCACCACGCCCTGCGCAACAAGTTCCTCGTCCAGCGATCGCGTTGCCCGCCAATTCGACACCCGCCGCGCCGGGTCACGCACCACGTATCCGCTGACCCACATCCGCGCCGACTCGGAGTCTTCGTCGTTCACTCCCGTGTTCCCAATGTGCGGGGCGGTCATCACGACAACCTGTCCCCGATACGACGGGTCGGTCAGCGTCTCCTGATAACCCGTCATCCCGGTCGCGAAGACGGCCTCGCCGAAAGTCGCACCGACGGCGCCGTAGGCCTCGCCGCGAAACACACGGCCGTCTTCCAGCACCAGAACGGCTTCGGCGCCAGCCGACTGTGTGAACTGCGTGACAGACCTGCTCACCACGCTCACCGCTCCACCACCTTTCCGTCCAGTACTGTCGCCACGCCGTGCAGCAGGGTCGCGATGACCGCGCCCGGCAGCTTCATCCCGGCGAAGGGCGTGTTGCGCGACCGCGACTGTGACGCCGCCGGCTCGATCACCCGCGAGGCCGTCGGGTCGACGAGCACCACGTTCGCCGACGTCCCGACCTCGAACAGCCGCCCGTGGTCGGCCAGCTCGCCGATCCGGGCCGGCCGCACCGACATCCGGTCCGCGACGGCGGCCCAGTCAAGCAGCCCCGTATCCACCATTGTGGATTGCACCACTGACAAAGCCGTTTCCAGCCCGAGCATCCCCATCGCGGCGACCGCCCACTCGCAGTCCTTGGCCTCGACCGGGTGCGGCGCGTGATCGGTCGCGACCACGTCGATCGTGCCGTCCACCAGTCCCGCACGCACCGCCTGGACGTCGGCGGCGGACCGCAGCGGCGGATTCACCTTGTAGACCGGGTCGTAGCCGCGGATCAGTTCCTCGGTCAGCATCAGGTGATGCGGCGTCACCTCCGCGGTGACCGGGTATCCGCGTGACTTCGCCCATCGCACGATCTCCACTGATCCCGCTGTCGACAAGTGGCAGATGTGCAAGCGCGAACCTGTGTGCGCGGCCAGCAGTACATCACGGGCGATGATCGCCTCTTCCGCGACCGCAGGCCAACCCTGCAAACCCAGGATCCCCGACAGCTCGCCCTCGCTCATCTGCGCGCCTTCGGTCAGCCGCGGTTCCTGCGCGTGCTGTGCGATAACGCCTCCGAACGCCTTCACGTACTCCAGTGCCCTACGCATCAACGCCGCGTCTGACACGCAGTGCCCGTCATCCGAGAACACCCGCACGTGCGCCGCCGAGTCCGCCATTGTGCCCAGCTCGGCCAGCCGCTCCCCCTGGAGACCGGCCGTGACCGCGCCCACGGGTCGCACGTCGCAATATCCGGCCTCACGCCCTAGCCGCCACACCTGCTCAACCACACCGGCGGTATCGGCGACCGGATCGGTGTTAGCCATCGCGTGCACAGCCGTGAATCCGCCAGCAGCCGCAGCCCGCGTGCCCGTGAGCACAGTCTCCGCGTCCTCACGCCCGGGCTCACGTAGGTGCGTGTGGAGATCGACCAGCCCCGGAAGCGCGACGAGCCCGGCCGCGTCGATGACTCGCGCCCCTCGTGGTGCCCCATCAGCCCAAATTCCACCACTCACATACAAGTCCCGGGCCTCATCCCCGAGCACCTGCGCGCCCCGAATCACGTAATCAATACCGCTATCCACAGTGCTCATCGCGCCGCGCCTTCCTCATCGCTCCCAATCGCGGACTCAGCGCCGCCAAGCAGCAGGTAAAGCACCGCCATCCGCACCGACACGCCGTTGGCGACCTGCTCTGTGATGGTCGAGCGCACAGAATCCGCAACCTCCGCGGAGATCTCCAATCCACGATTCATCGGCCCCGGATGCATGACCACCGCGTGCTCCGGCAGCATCGCCATTCGACCGGCGTGCATCCCGTACCGCCGGCTGTACTCGCGCTCGGTCGGGAAGAAGGCTTGATTCATCCTCTCTCTCTGCACACGCAGCATCATCACTGCGTCAACCTTCGGGAGTACGGAATCCAGCTCATATGACGAAGTACACGGCCAGCCTTCGACACCCAGCGGCAGCAGCGTCGGTGGTCCCACCAACGCCACTTCCGCCCCCAGCGTCGCCAGCAGATGCACATTCGACCGCGCGACGCGGCTGTGCAACACGTCCCCCACGATCGCGATACGCCGTCCCGCTACTCCCCCCAACCGCTGGCGCAGCGTGAAGGCGTCGAGCAGGGCCTGCGTGGGATGCTCGTGCGTCCCGTCTCCCGCGTTGATCACCGAGCTGCGAATCCACCCCGCGTTCGCCAACCGATTGGCGCCCCCCGACGCCCAGTGCCGCACGACCACCGCGTCAGCGCCCATAGCCTCAAGCGTCAGCGCGGTGTCCTTGAGCGATTCGCCCTTGGAGACGCTCGAACCCTTCGCCGAGAAGTTGATCACATCGGCGCTCAGGCGCTTCGCCGCCGTCTCGAACGAGATCCGCGTCCGCGTCGAATCCTCAAAGAACAGGTTCACCACGGTGCGTCCACGCAGCGTAGGCAGCTTTTTGATCCCCTGCCCGGCGACCCGTGCGAGTTCCTCGGCCGTGTCCAGGATCAGATTGGCATCGTCCATCGACAGATCGGCCGTGGACAGCAAATGGCGACTGCCCATCGCTCACGCTTCCTTTACCCCGAGCAGAACGCAGTCGCGTTCATCCGTCTCGTTCAGGTGCACCTCGACGGCCTCACGCAGCGACGTCGGCAGGTTCTTGCCTACGTAATCGGCCCGGATCGGCAGCTCACGGTGGCCCCGGTCCACCAGCACCGCCAATTGAATGGCCCGCGGCCGGCCCAGGTCGTTCAGCGCGTCGAGCGCCGCCCGCACGGTGCGGCCCGAGAACAAGACATCATCAACGAGAATGACGAGCCGCCCGTCGATCCCGACCGAGGGGATCTCGGTCTTGCCGAGGGCCCGCGCAGGCTTCATCCGCAAGTCGTCGCGGTACATCGTCACGTCGAGCGTGCCCACCGGCACGGAGCGTTCCTCGAATCGGGCGATACGCTCACCAAGCCGTCGGCCGAGCACGGCGCCGCGGGTGGGGATCCCGAGCAGGACGGCGTCCTCGCCCCCGCCAGTGCGTTCGAGGATTTCGTGAGCTATCCGAGTGAGCGCTCGGTCGATCGCGGTGGCGTCGAGTACGGCCCGCGCAGCTGCCGGATCGAGACCCGAAGACCGAGTGCCGGATTGTATGGTCATGCCGAGGCAGACCCCCTTCCCTGTCTCACGGGACAGGACTTAAAGGACGTCGAGATCGCGCCTGGACTGCGTCGCGATCACGGCAACCCTACCAGGCGGTGTTGCGTCAACACTTCGTCAAAGACTCTTACGGATTCCGTCAAGTCGACTTGGAGATCGTTAAACCTCTCCAGCGCACACGAGTTTTCGCGCGCCGGTCGCTGACCAGGAAGCATGTATCCGGCCGCATTCACCCGCTGTAGATCACCGCAGAACATGACATAGGGTGGGAGCAGTCACAGTTCGGTTATCCGGTGAGCGACTGCCTTGACGGCCCTAGGTTACTCTGCGTAACATCTCTCAAGGTCGCCGCCACGGGCGACCGAACCCGCTGACGTTGGATGACCAGGGCGAACTGCCGGTACTCGCACACTGATGCGCAGTCAGGCGGGCGCGAACCAGACCCGTCCGGTTGCCGGCTGTCACGACCGAAGCAGTTTTCGATGGGGAGAGCATATGTCCACTGAGTACGCCAAGGCCCTGGGTTCGCGGCTTCGCGCGATCCGCACCCAGCAGGGGTTGTCGCTGCACGGGGTCGAGCAGAAGTCCCAGGGACGCTGGAAGGCTGTCGTGGTGGGCTCGTACGAGCGCGGTGACCGCGCGGTCACCGTGCAGCGCCTGGCCGAGCTGGCGCACTTCTACGGCGTGCCGGTGCACGAGCTGCTCCCCGGCGGCACCCCCAACGCCGCAGCGGAGCTCCCCCCGAAGCTGATCCTCAACCTTGAGGTCCTCCAGAACCTCGGCGAGGACAAGGCCGCCCCCCTCATGCGCTACGTCGCCGCGATCCAGAGCCAGCGCGGCGACTACAACGGCCGCGTCCTGTCGATCCGCCAAGACGACCTGCGCACCCTCTCGGTCATCTTCGACCTCCAGCCGTCGGTGTTGGTCGACCAGCTCATCGAATGGGGTGTGCTGGACGCCGACGCTCGTCGTGCTATCGACTTCGAAGGCGACTTCTCCGATGAGGGAGAAATCGAGGAAGACGAAGACCTCGAAGAGGAGTGATCCCCGTCGCTGCCAGGCCGGGCAGTAGCGACTCATAACAAAAGGTGCTGGTGACTCACTGATCATCGAGTCACCAGCACCTTACTTATTCGCGCACCAGTTCATGCAAGCCCATCGCTCACTGGCCCACTTGCCCGCCGCCGGGCGGTTCGCATTACCTGGCTGGCGGCCGCTGGCCGTCTTTAACTAACGTCAACGAAGGCCTCAAAGTGAAATCGCCTGGGGGTTCCTGTCTTCGCGTTGCAACGTGGTTCCCTAAAAAAGCATAGGAGCCGGACCCAATGTTTGGGTTCGGCTCCTATGCTTTGTGGTGGTGCGGCGGTGTCCTGCTCTCCCGCCGGGTGGCCCCGGCAGTACCCTCGGCGCTGGTGGGCTTAGCTTCCGGGTTCGGAATGGGTCCGGGCGTTTCCCCGCCGCCATGGCCGCCGCAACAACTGTGACA
>NZ_DASYZI010000005.1:0-6212 GCF_035946395.1 Actinocrinis sp. | reverse complement strand
ATCGTGAAACGGGCGCTGTCCAAGTACAACGCCCGAGGCCCGGCCATCGATCGAACCACCTACAAGAGCACATTCAGCATCACCGTGCTGGCCAGCCCCGATTGACACAGCCGACCAGCACCTAACTGAACGGCGTTGGGGTTAAGGCTGCTCGTCGAAGTGACTCATCATCAGAAACCAGCTCGAATACATGTTCTGGAACCTCTGCCGGGCTGATTGCCGTCGACGAACTGTTACCGGTGTGCCCTTACTCGCGTCGCTACACCGTGGCGAGAATTTCCTCGACCATCGCGAGGGCGGTTCCCGGGTGCAGGAAAGCGAATCGCGCGACCGTCTCACCCTCCCAACTGGTCGGCGTGACGAAGGCGACCTGTCCGGCCAGCAGCCGCCGCGACCAGGCGTCGTAGTCGGCAGGCGTCCAGCCCTTTCGCCGGAACAGGACCGCCGACAGTTCCGGTTCGCGGATCAGTTCCAGTTCCGGGTGCCGGCGGATCAGGTCAGCCGCCGCCTTCGTGACCGAAAGCGCTGCCTCGATCGCGTCCCGGTACGCGTCAGTGCCGTGCACGGCGAGCGAGAACCACAACGGAAGGCCACGCGCACGGCGCGTGAGGTGGTACGCGTAGTCGGTCGGGTTCCATTCTTCAGGCGAATCGGTGTGGATGACGTCGAGATACGACGCATCCTGCGTGTGCACGGCCTTGGCCAGATGTGGTTGCTGGTAGAGCACGGCCGCACAGTCGAAAGGCGCGAACAGCCACTTGTGCGGATCGACGACGAACGAGTCCGCGTGCTCGATTCCGTTGTACTTCGCGCGCACACTCGGCGCGAACAAGCCGGCGCCGCCATACGCGCCGTCAACGTGGAACCAGAGGTCGGATTCACGAGCCGTCGCGGCGATCCCTGCCAAGTCGTCCACGATGCCCGCGTTGGTCGTGCCTGCCGTCGCGACGACGCCGATAACCGGGGCGTCACCGGTGTCACGCACCAGCGCCGCGCGCAGATCGGTGCCCGTGAACCGGTGGTCCGTCGTCGGCACGACAAGCGGTTCGACACCGATGATGCGCAGCGCGTTGATGACCGAGGAATGCGTTTGGTCGCTCACGGCTATCCGAGTGCGGTCATAAGCGCCGAGACCGAGTCTGTGCCGTCCGGTTTCGCGTGCTACGACGAGCGCGGACAGGTTTCCGGCCGACCCGCCGGTCACGAAGCAGCCGCCGGCGCTCTCCGGCATGTCGGCGAGGTTCACGATCAGTCGCAGCACCTGGTTCTCGGCGGCGACCGCGCCGGCCGCCTCCAGCCAGGAGATGCCCTGCAACGAGGCGCAGGAGACCACCATGTCGAACAACAGCGCGGCCTTGGTCGGCGCGGCCGGGATGAAGGACAGGAACCGCGGACTGTCGCACGAGATCACGGCCGGAGCCAGTTGCTCGGCGTATACCGAGAGCACCTGCGCGGGATCGTGGCCGTGCGCGTCGAGCAGACCGGCGAGCGCGTCGTCGAGCTTCGCGCGCTCGCCGGGATGGTCCAGCGGCACCGGATCGAGCTGCAACCGGTCGCGCATGTAGTCGAAGACCAAATCGGCCAGTCGAGCGTCGTACGTGTGCATTCTGTGCGGTGAGGCGTCGCGCATGGTCTTGAGTATGCGTTCAGCCATCGAACCCGTCGAGTGCACGCTGTGCAACATTCCGCTGGTCATCAGCCCAGTTAACACAACAAACCGACGCTAAATTCCGTCAACTGCCACCATTTATTGTGTCGGCGTTGAATGAACGAGAGGCGTGGTCACGTTGTGAAACATCACCGTTGCATGCTGCGGCGATGTGCTTTCCGTCACCCTCCCGGCGGAGCGTGGGACGATGGCCCGCATGCAGCAGGAGAGGCAGCAGAAGAGTGTGCGTGTCGTCGTCGCCGCGGTCATCGAACGCGATGGGCTGATCCTCGCCGCGCGGCGCACGGGACCACCGGAGCTCGCCGGCCAGTGGGAATTCCCTGGCGGCAAGGCCGAGCCGGGCGAGAACGACATCGAGGCACTGGAACGCGAATGCCGGGAAGAGCTCGGCGTGCGCATCGCCGTGGGGGAGCGGATCGGGCCGGAGTATCCGATCGCGGGCGGTGCGATGGTCGTACGCACCTACTTCGCGACGATCGAAGAGGGTGAGCCTCGGGCTTTGGAGAGCCATGACGCACTCGTCTGGGTGCGGCCCGGTGCCACAGAGACACGGTCGTTGCCGTGGCTGGACGGCGATCTGCTGATCCTGGATGCGCTCGACGCGCGCACCGACGCTGCGGGTGTTCCTCAAGCTCGGGTTCCGCAAGCTCAACAAGCCGCGGATGTCATCCGAGTGGCCTAACTCGCTCGGCGCCAAATATAAAGATCATACTTTCTGGGAAGGATTGGAGCGGCCAGCTCTCGAACCCCAGGACCGTCAGATGCCCGCAGCCTTCGACTCGTCCACCGGCGGTGTGCCGGACGGGATGGCGGCCGGTGCGGGATCCTCGTCCGGCACCGGGACGCAGGCGCTGCTCGGCCTGATCCGGATCGCCACCTTCGCACTCGATGCCGACGGCCGGATCGTCCTCTGGTCGCCCACTGCTGCGGACCTGGCTAGGCGTCCGGTCGAACAGGTACTCGGCACCGACGTCGCCGACCTGTTCCCCGCCGAGGCACGATCGCGAGCCGGCGAAGTGTTCCGGCGGGCGTCCCGCACCGGCGGCTGGGTCGGCTTCCTGCCGATGCTGCGCGGCGACGGCGCGGTATTCGACGTCGGATTCCGAGCCGTCACGCTGCGACTGTCGGATGGTCACGACCTGATCCAGGTCGTCGCCACCGATGCCGGTGACCTGCGCCGGTTCGAGTTCGAACGCACGCTCTTCGAGGCGCTGTTCGACCAGGTTCCCGTCGGCATCGCCATCTACGACACCGAGCGCCGTTACATCGGGGTCAACAACGCGCTGGCCGCCTACAACGGCATTGCGGCCCGCGAACATCTCGGACACCGGGTCGAGGACTTGGTCCCGGACACCGCACGCACCGTCCCACCGCTCCAGAAACGCGTGCTGGAGACCGGTGAGCCCGTCGTGGACGTGCTCGTCAGGGCCACCACGCGGGCCGGCGGGCCGGACGAGCGCCGCTACTGGTCGGTGTCCTACGCCCGGCTCCAGGATCGCGACGGCCAAGTGCTCGGGCTGACCGCGATCGTCGTGGATGTCACGGAGCGTCAGAACGCCGTCGAACGTGCCCGACTCGCCCGGCGGCGGGCCGCGATCCTGAACGCGGCGAACAACCGCATCGGCACGTCACTTGACGTCACTCAGACCGCGGCCGAGCTTGTGAGCGTCACCGTGCCCATGTTCTGCGACCAGGCCACCGTCTACCTACTCGACTCGGCGACCACCTCGCGCAACACCGCGCCCAACAGAGCGTCGGTCGATGTCTCGACCGAGCCGATCAGCCTGCACAGCATCGCGACACGCGCAAGCAACAAGCCCGACGCCTCGGCGCTGGTGGACCACGTCGGCGACAGCCTCCCGCCGATCCAACCGAGTACCGCGCTCTACGAGTGCATTACCGGAGGGCGCGCGCGGCTACTCGACATAAACGACGCAACGCACGTCGACTATGCCGACATAGGCCACGCCGACGCGAGCCACGCCGACCGCAGCATCGTGGCGCCCTTGGTCGCGCGCGGCTGCCTGATCGGCGCCGTTCGCTTCGTACGTGTCGCCAACCGCGACGAGTTCGCACTGATCGACCTCGAAACCGCCGACGAACTCGCCGCACGCACCGCCGTCAGCATGGACAACGCCCGGCTTTACGTACGCGAGCGTGACACGGCGCTGATGTTGCAGCGCACGCTGCTGCCCCAGCGATTCCCCGACGTGGAAGGCACCCGGGTCGCGTTCCGCTACCGCCCCGGCTCGGTCGGCGCTCAGGTCGGCGGCGACTGGTTCGACGTGTTCGCGCTGCCCTGCCGCAGGGTCGCGTTCGTCGTCGGCGACGTGATGGGCAGCGGATTGCAGGCTGCCGGGATCATGGGCCAGTTCCGCACCGCCGCGCGCACCCTGGCCCAGCTCGATCTCAATCCGGCCCTGGTGTTGCGGGAACTCGACGAGTTGGCCAGGTCCATGAGCGAATCGCACATCGCGACGTGCGTCTATGCGATCTACGACCCGGTCGTCGGCGAGTGCACCGTCGCGTCGGCCGGGCACCCGCCACCCCTGCTGGCAATCCCGGGCGTCGGTGTGGAACCGGTACCGCTCGCGCCCGGCGCACCACTCGGCGTCGGCGGCCAGCGTTTCGAGGAGCGTGAGTTCATGGTCGAACCGGCCTCGGCCCTGGCTTTCTACACCGATGGTCTGGTCGAGGACCGCGGCCGGGACATCGAGGCCGGGATCGACGAACTGCTCGGCACGATCTCGAAGGCCGTGCCATCGCCAACGCCACTGCCCAAGTCCGGGGCCGGATCCGAGCCCGGGTCGGAGCCCGGAGGGGAGAACGGCGCCTGGCTGGAGGCCGCCTGCGACGCCGCCTTCGAATCCCTGCTCGGGCCGCACCCGTTCGACGACGCGACGCTGCTCATCGCCGAACTCGACCGTTTCCCGGAGAACCGGGTCGCCTCGTGGGTGCTGACCAGCCAGCCGACCGTGGCGGCGCGTGCCCGCGAACTGGTGCGCCGCCGCCTTGAGGTGTGGCGCCCCGACGTGGCGGACGTCGTCGAGCTGCTCGTCAGCGAACTGGTCACCAACGCGCTGCGTTACGGACGCGGTCCGATAGGACTGCGCCTGCTGCACGGCGCCACCACGGTCGTCTGTGAAGTCTCAGACGAACTCGACGCCGCGCCCCGCCTGCGTACCGTGCATCAGGGCGACGAGGGCGGGCGGGGCCTGTACCTGGTCGATCAGCTATCGGCGAACTGGGGCACCAGAACCACCGCGCACGGCAAGATCGTCTGGTTCGAGGTGTAGCCGAACCGCCGCGACACCCCTCGTCCTGGTCCCAGCCCCCGTCCCAGGGGGTGTTTGAGCCGTGTGGCCGGGGTCTGCCGCCTGTCACGCTCGCTCGCCGCGTTGCCGGGTCATGCACGGACACCCAGTCCGAGCACGACCCTCCGCCTCGCGATCGCACGCGCCACATGCCACGCCCTCATCCGGCCCCACAGCTCAACATCCCCTAGTCCGCCATGCCGATCCCGACGCCCGGCGCGATCACAGTCACCGCCTTGTGCAGTGGAGTGCCCGAACCGTCCCGCCGCTGGTCGAGTGGCGGCAGGTCCACCGGATTCCCAGCCTCGTCCGCCGCCCGCGCCGGGGTCGCGCCGGCCCAGGCGAAGATCAGCTGATCCTCACCGCGCAGGAACCGCTGGCAACGCACTCCGCCGGTCGCCCGTCCCTTCGGCGGGTAAAGCCCATACGGCGTCACCTTCGCGTTGCCCGCACTCGTCCCGGGCAGTGCGGCGCTCGATCCGGCGACTGTGACGACCACGGCGTCACGCTCCGGGTCGATCGCCGTGAACGACAGCACCGTAGCGCCCTCGGACAGCTTGATCCCGGCCATGCCGCCGGCCGGGCGGCCCTGCGGGCGGACCTGATCGGCGCAGAACTTCAGCAACTGCGCGTCCGTGGTGAGGAAGACCAGATCCTCCTGGCCGGTGCGCAACTCGGCCGCGCCGACCACCCGGTCGCCATCCTTGAGCCCGATCATCTCGAACTCGTTCTTGTTCGCCGGGAAGTCCGGCACGACCCGCTTGACCACGCCCTGCACCGTGCCGAGCGCGACGCCCGGCGACTGCGGATCGAGCGTGGAGAGGCACAGCACCTTCTCGTCCGCCGCCAGATCCATGAACTCGGACACCGCGGCGCCGCCGGCCAGGTTCGGCGACCCGGCGGTCGGCGGGAGCGAGGGCAGGTCGATCACGGCCACGCGCACCAGCCGGCCCGCCGAGGTCATCACGCCCACATCACCGCGCAGCGTCCCGGCCACCGTCGAGACGATCGCGTCGTGCCTGGCCCGCGGGCCGCCCGATTCCGCGCCGGAAGCGTCTGCGGCATCGTCGGCGTCCGACGCGCCGTTCGAGCCGCCGGCGACCCGCGCCAGCAGCCCGGTCGAGGAGAGCAGCACCCGGCACGGCGCGTCCTCGACCTCCAGCGGCACCGCGGCGGTGAGCGGCGCGTCGGCGGCCTCCAGCAGCGTGGTGCGCCGCGGCGTGGCGAAA
>NZ_DASYZI010000004.1:0-19777 GCF_035946395.1 Actinocrinis sp. | reverse complement strand
GCGTGCGGGAGCTTGGCCTTGATCAGGTCCATGACGCCGGCGTCGGTCAGCGTCGTGGTGTCGCCGAGCGCGCGCTCCTCCGCGACGTCCTTGAGCAGCCGCCGCATGATCTTGCCGGACCGCGTCTTGGGCAGTTCCGCCACGAACTGGATCTGCTTGGGCTTGGCGATGGGGCCGATCTCCTTGGTCACGTGCGCCTTGAGCGCCGCGTCCAGGTCGGCGTCCTCCACCTGGCTGCTGCGCAGGATCACGAACGCGACGATGCGCTGCCCGGTGGTCTCGTCCTTCGCGCCGACCACCGCGGCTTCCGCCACCGCCGGGTGCGAGACCAGCGCGGACTCGACCTCGGTGGTGGAGATGTTGTGCCCGGAGACCAGCATGATGTCGTCCACCCGGCCGAGCAGCCACAGGTCGCCGTCCAGGTCCTTCTTCGCGCCGTCGCCGGCGAAGTAGTAGCCCTGCTCGGCGAACCGCGACCAGTACGTCTCGCGGTAGCGCTCCGGGTCGCCCCAGATGCCGCGCAGCATCGACGGCCACGGCTTGTCCAGCACCAGAAAGCCGCCGCCGCCGTTGGGCACGATGGTGCCGTCCTTCTCCACCACGTTCGCCGAGATCCCCGGCAGCGGCCGCGTCGCCGAACCCGGCTTGGTGACTGTCACGCCCGGCAGCGGCGAGATCATGATGGCGCCGGTCTCGGTCTGCCACCAGGTGTCGACGATCGGGGCGCGCGAGCCGCCGATGTGCTCGCGGTACCAGATCCACGCCTCCGGGTTGATCGGCTCGCCGACCGAGCCGAGCAGCCGCAGCGAGGACAGGTCGAACTTCGCCGGGATGTCGTCGCCCCACTTCATGAACATCCGGATCGCGGTCGGCGCCGTGTACAGGATGCTGACCTTGTACTTCTGGATGTTTTCCCAGAAGCGGCCCTGGTGCGGCGTGTCCGGCGTGCCCTCGTACATCACCTGGGTCGCGCGGTTCGACAGCGGCCCGTAGACGATGTACGAGTGCCCGGTCACCCAGCCAACATCCGCAGTGCACCAGAACACGTCCGTGTCCGGCTTCAGGTCGAACACCGCGTGGTGCGTGTACGAGACCTGTGTGAGGTAACCACCTGTCGTGTGCAGGATGCCCTTGGGCTTACCGGTCGTGCCCGAGGTGTACAGGATGAACAGTGGGTGCTCGGAGTCGAAGGCCTCGGGGGTGTGCTGGTCGGACTGACGGTCCACCAACTCGTGCCACCAGACGTCGCGCTGCTCGTTCCACGGCACCTCGTGTCCCGTGCGCCGCACGACCAGAACGTTCTCGATCGACTCGGCGCCGTCGACCGCGGCGTCCGCGTTCGGCTTGAGGTTGGCCACGCCACCGCGCCGGTTGTAGCCGTCAACGGTGATCAGGACCTTCGCCCCCGCGTCGTCGATGCGTGAACGCAGCGCCTCGGCGGAGAACGCTGCGAAGACGACCGAGTGCGGCGCGCCGATACGCGCGCAGGCCAGCATCGCGATGGCGGTCTCGGGGATCATCGGCATGTAGATGGCGACCCGGTCGCCCGCTCCCACGCCCAGCTCGGTCAGTGCGTTGGCAGCCTTGGACACCTCACGCTGCAAGTCGGCGTAAGTGATCGTGCGGGTGTCTCCCGGCTCGCCCTCGAAGTAGATCGCGACCTGGTCGCCGTGCCCCGCCTCGACGTGCCGGTCGACGCAGTTGTAGGCCGCGTTCAGCTTTCCGCCGATGAACCACTTGGCGAACGGCCGGTCCGACCAGTCCAGCACTTCGGTCCACGGCTGCGCCCAGGCCAGCCGCTTCGCCTGGGCGTCCCAGAAGGCCAGGCGGTCCGCCTCGGCCTGCCCGTAGGCCTCGGCTGTCACGTTCGCCGCCGCCGCCAGCTGCGCGGGCGGCTCGAACCGCCTCTCCTCGTTCAACAGGTTCGACAGCGTTTCGTTGGACACACGAACTCCTCGGAAGATGTCCGGCACACGGACCGGGACGGGGCGCGGAGGGACGCGGCACTCCGCCACATTCGGTTGGGAGGTCTCTCAGGCCTAAAGCACACCAGTCCGCCTGATGTTTCGCAAGGGTTTCGGGCACAATAGGTCTAGACCACGCCACCGGCGAGATGGAGCCTCGCCGGTGGCGTGGTCGTCCGGCCTCGGCCGCTTCCGCACTTCGGCGCCGGGTGGGACCGGTTGGCCGGCCGCGTTTCCGCGGTCAGCGCGGCATCGTCGGCAGTACGTCCCGCTTGTGCGTCGAGTTGATGACCGTCGCCGCCGAGGCGTAGAAGGCCGCCGCTGCGGTCACGATCCCGAGCCAGCCGCCGACCTTGGTCAGCGCGTCGGGCGCGGGCATGCCGTTCTGGAAGGCCCCGATGCCCAGGAACAGGAAGGTGACGGTCAGGAAGGCGAACACGGCCAGCACGGCTGCCGAGGTGCGCAACGCCGCGACGGTCATGTACGCGGTGAAGAGGCACCAACCGATGAGGTACAGGCCGAGCGCCTGGTGGACGTCGTCACCGGTGAGGTGATTGACGATCCACCAGTAGCTGAGCCAGAACGCGCCGAACGAGCTGAACGCGGTCGCGCCGAAGGTGTTGCCGCGCTTGAACTCCCACATGCCGGCCAGCAGCTGCGCCAGACCGCCGTAGAAGGCAGCCGCGCCGAGCACGATCACGATCGCGCCCTTCTCGGCGATGATGTTGGCGTTGGCGAAGGACAGCAGGAGAGTGGTGAACGCGAATCCGGCGAGGCCGAGCGCAGCGGGATCGGCGATAGTCGCCGGAGCGGTAGTCGTGGGGGCTTCATTGCTCACGACCGGGATCCTTTCGACCAGAAGTCGGCCCGGATTCCGCAAGCCGGTGGGTAGTACGCCGCCGGCATCCGGACCGGGGCCTGTGGCTGTCGCCTCCAGAACCGGAGGCTTGCCCGCCACCTGCCCGCGTCGCCGAGTGCTCATGACGAGCGTTTGCCACGATGCGCCGAGCGGCCCGTCGAATGCGCCGACCGGTATCGAACTAATCGGCGTGACCTGGTGTTCTTGCTTTCTGGTCGCGTCTTGACATGTTGATTTTGATCACTGGGCATGTGCCACCCAGGTGATCGGCGCGGCGTTCCAGGCGATAGATCCCGCGTTCGGCCCGGTGTTCGGCCCGTTCGGCCCAATGCGTGACGCTGTGATCAACGCTGTGATCGATGAACGCTGCGGTTGATGAACGCTGTGATCGATCAACGCCGCGGTCAACGCTGCCGGTTGGCGTCTCCGAGCAGACGGTCGCGTAGTTCGCGGGCATGTCTGCGACTGACGGCGAGAGTCTTGTCGCCGACCTTCACCGTCGTGTGCCCGGCGTCCCAGCGGACCTCCTGCACGTGACGCAGCGCGACTAGGTATGACCGGTGAATGCGGGCGAAGCCGTGGGGCGTCCAGCGTTCCTCAAGTGTCGCCAGCGATATCCGCACGAGGTGCGATCCCGACGCGGTATGCAGTCGTGCGTAATCGCCGTGCGCCTCGACGTAACGAATCTGCGAGCGAGTGAGGAACCGGGTCACGCCGGCCAACTCGACCGGGACCACCTCATCCTCCTCGGCGGGAGCACTGCGGGTACGCACGTGCACCCGCTCGTGTACGCGCCGAATCGCCTCCGCAAGCCGGTCCTGACGCACCGGCTTGAGCACGTAGTCCACCGCGTGCAGTTCGAACGCGCCGACCGCGAAGTCCTCGTGTGCCGTGACGAAGACGACCTGCGGACTGTCCGGGCGTCGGGCAAGCGTCCTCGCGATGTCCACGCCGGTCGCACCCGGCATACGGATGTCGAGGAACAACGCATCTACCCGGTGTTCCTCGTTGAGCACCCGAATCGCCTCGGCACCCGACGACGCGGTCCGGATGCTTCCGATCCGGGAGTCCGCGCTCAGCAGGTAGGTCAGCTCCTCCAGGGCGGGGCGCTCGTCGTCGACGGCGAGCACCGCGAGACCGGGCCGCTCCGTCTGCTGCCGGTCTTGCCGGTCATGGCGTTCCTGCCGGTCGGCCGACTGGGTCATGCATCCTCCCGTCGATTGGCCGGCTTCCTGCGGGCGATCGGCTTGGGTACTCGGATCGTGACCGTGGTCCCCTCGCCTGGCGTGGAGTCCAGTTGCAGTCCGTGATCCGGGCCGAAGGCCGCGAGCAGTCGCTCCTGGATGTTGGCGACCGCGTGTGCATCCGAGGTGCCCTCGCCGCTCAGCGCTGCTCCGGCGGTGGCCGGGTCCATGCCGGCCCCGTCGTCGACGATCTTGATCGTGTATTCGGTCCCGCTGTCCTCGGCCGAGATGGTGACGGTGCCCTGCCCGCTCTCGCCGCGCAAACCGTGCCGTACCGCATTCTCGACGAGCGGTTGCATGCACAGGAACGGTAGCTCCAGCCCCAGGATTTCCGGCGCTACGCGCACAACGAGTTGCAACTGGTCGCCGAAGCGCGCCTGTTCGAGCTCGAAGTAGCAGTCGATACAGCGCAGTTCCTCCGCGAGCGTCGTCATCGATCCGTTACGGCGGAAGGAGTACCGGGTAAAATCGGCGAACTCCAGCAGCAGTTCGCGGGCGCGGGACGGGTCGGTGCGCACGAACGAGGCGATGGCGGTGAGCGAGTTGTAGATGAAGTGCGGCGAGATCTGCGCTCGCAGCGCGCGGATCTCCGCCTCCATCGCCCGGGTGCGAGATTGGTCGAGCTGACCGAGTTCGAGCTGCGAGGAGACCCATCGGGCGACTTCGCAGACCGCACGGGTCAACGCGACGGACGCCGTGCTGTTGTACGCCGCGAGCGTGCCGACGGTCCGGCCGTCGACGATCAGCGGTGCGATCACCGCGTCGCGGATCGGGCATTCCTCACCGCCGCAATCGACCCAGTCGAGCAGCTTCACCCGGCCGGTGGCGACGACGTTCTTTGCGTGGACGAGAGCGTCCTCGGCGTGTCGATCGCCCTCGCCGTCCCAGGCGAGCAGCCGATCGGCGTCCGTGATCGCGACGGCTGCGGTACCCAGCAACCGCCGCAGATGTCGCGCCGATTTTCGGGCGGATTCGGGGGAGAGTCCCTCACGCAGTGTGGGAGCGGCGAGCGAGACGGTGTGCATCGCCTCGTAAGCTGCACGCTCGGTCGGGGTGCCGTACACGTGGTGCCGCCGCGCCGCTCGTACGGCTGCGCCGACCGGGATGGCCAGCACTCCCGCGAGCGCGATCGTCGTCGCCGTGGAATCCACCTTCATGACGGTACGTCACGCACAAGATCATCGCCAGGGTGATTCGTCCACGACCCGATCACAAGAACCGCTTTGGGGCCACCGTGACATGTGGGCAACGACAAGGGATCTCCGCACGGACTGACCTGGCTGCATGCCGCCGCGTTCCACACGTGGCATAGTTTTGTCGCTTATGACGACCTCAACCGCTGACCCCCTCGCCGTGCTCAACGCCCTACCCGGAGTGCCCGAGGCGGTGGACGAGGCGCGTGCAGCCGTGGATCGCGTGCGCGCGCACAAGGTACTGCGTGGCCGCTCGGCCGATGTGGCTGCGGAATCCGCACTGCGCGGAGCACGGGCGTCGGCAGCCATCGCCGGAACCGACTGGCCGTTGGAGGAACTCAGACGGCGAACGGATCTGGGTGACGAGGTCGCTGCGGGGGTGGTGCGCGGCGCGTTACGTGTCTCCGCCGAGCTCTCGTCACTGTTGACGATCCTGCAACAGGCACCGGCGCAGGCCTTGACGCGGATGCACATGCTGGCGGCTGCCGGTGAGATCGAACCGGCGCGAATCGGAAGGCCGCGTGGCGCGGGCGAAGCGGTCATCGTCGAGCCCGGCGGTCCGGCGACACCCGTCGATGCGGACGAGGCTGCTGCCAGGCTGACCGCGCTCGCCACGCTACTCGCCGCACCGAGCAAGGCCCCGGCGCTGGTCGTCGCCGCCGTGGCCCACGGCGAACTGCTGGCGGCGACGCCGTTCGGTTGGGGCGACGGCTTGGTCGCCCGCGTCGTCTTCCGCCTCCTGCTGGTCGCGCGAGGCCTTGATCCCCAATCACTGGCCGTGCCCGAGGTCGGGTTCCTCGAACTCGGCGTGCAGGCGCGTGAGACCGCGCTTGCTGCCTATACATCCGGTACGGCGGAGGGGTTAAGCGCATGGATCATCCACTGCGCCGAGGCTCTGGTCAGGGGCTCCGAGGAATCGCTCTCGATTTGTGAAGCATTAATGCGTGGTTAGAGCAAGTGGTTAAAGCAATCGGGCTCGCGTGACGAACCGATGGTCCGTTCGGGTGAAGAGGCCGGCGGACCACCGTGCACGGGTTTCCAACTCGGCGCACTCGTTCTACAAAGGAAGTACGGCCCGCGAGACCGCTTCTTGAGGAAGGCTGGGAAGTTGAAGTCACCGGCCACGGACCGCGCACGGCGCCCGAGAACCCACGCGCGACCGACCCGCGTTAGGGCCCGTCGAGACAGACACCAGGCTACGGCCTCGGGTGGACTGGTCTGACGACAGTAGCGGTGCACGCTTGGTATCTCGGACGGTCCGTGCAACCGGACGGCGCCCCAATCCATGACTCGGGGCGCCGTCGCCGTGTATTTACCGGTGTCAGGCGACCAAAGCCGACTACGACCGTGAACCGAGACCGCTCAGCGGTGTCCTATGAGCGCTTCTTGCGCGCGTACCAGACGATGCCCGCTGCCGCCGCGGTACCCACGCCGAGCGCTGTAGCGGCGATCACCGGCTTGGCGGGCAGGTTCAGGTTCGCCATCTTCGCGCGCAGCGAAACCGGGTTGGCGAACACCTCGATCTGCCAATCGCGCGCCGCGGCCTCCTTGCGCAGCGCCCGGTCGGGGTTGACCGCGCAGGGGTGACCGACCAGTTCGAGCATGGGCAGGTCGGTGGCCGAATCGCTGTAGGCGTAGCAACCGTCGAGGTCGTAGCCTTCCGTCTCGGCCAGTGCCTTTATTGCACTGGCCTTGTTGTCCCCGTAGGCGTAGAACTCGATCTCGCCGGTGTACCGGCCGTCCGCGACCACCATGCGGGTCGCGACCACCTTGTCCGCGCCGATCAGCTCGCCGATCGGCTCGACCACCTCGGCGCCGGACGAGGACACGATGATCACGTCCCGGCCGGCGTCCTTGTGCTCGGCGATCAGATCGGCGGCCTCCTGGTAGATCAGAGGGTCGATCAGGTCGTGCAGCGTCTCGGCGACGATCTCCTTGACCTGTCCGACGTCCCAGCCTGTGCACAGCGCGGAGAGGTACTGGCGCATCCGCTCCATCTGGTCGTGGTCCGCGCCGCCCACGAGGTAGACGAACTGCGCGTACGCGGTCTTGAGCACCGCCCGCCGGTTGATCAGTCCGCCCTGGTAGAAGGAGCGGCCGAAGGCGAGAGTTGACGATTTTGCGATGATCGTCTTGTCGAGGTCGAAGAACGCTGCGGTGCGCATCGGCGGTGACTCCCTGACTCCCTCAGCTTCTCTCACCGGTCGGCGGAGTGCGGTAGGCGATGCCACGCAGCCTACGCGGTGTGACGGCCCAATCGGAAAGCAATCGATGGACCTCAGGGGTGCGCGGAGTGTCTTGGGGGTGCGGGCGGCGCATTGTCGGTTCGATATCACGAGCCTGTCATAATCTATGACGATGTTGCTACTCTGTGTGATCGAAACGAGGCCGTGAGTCTGCTCGACTCCGGTCGGCACGGATCCATCAGGGGCTCATCCGTGCCCAGCCCGCGTGCGGGGTTCGCGATAGCGCGCGCTGTGGATCTTCCCTGGCACTGCGCATTCGCGAACAGCGCACTGCTCACTTGTTCGAACCTTTCGCCCCGTCTTTCTCACTACCCATCAGCTCTCTCGGTCGAGCCGAGGGCTGGTTACGCAGGGTAACCGGGCCCGGCTTGGCGCGCGGGCGCCGTGAAAGCGCGCCGACTCCGTTCGCCAGCTCGTTTTTGCAGGTCAAACTGCTCTTCTTCATCATTTGGCGTAATGAATCTCGCGCCAGTTTGCCTTCAAGGCCCATCGGGTACACCATGGAAGTCACGGATCGTTCGCGACCGTGCTGCCTTGGCCCGGCTCCTCCCCCCCGAGCCGCGCTGAGGCGACGACCCCCGCTCTCCCCCCCGGCGGGGGTCGTCTCTTTTCCCGAATCCCCAGCCCGCAGCTGTCAATACCCAGACTTGCTGACGGGCATTGCGCGTGCCTCGCCGCGCCGCGCCCCTCAGTCTGGCGCTTCCTCATCCCGGCCACCCGGCGGCACCGAGATCTTGCTACTGCGGGTAATCAGTACACGTACTAACTCCACTCGCCGTGACTTATCCACAGGACTTATCCACAGATTTTCAAGAGCACTGGCGCCATTGCTCCCTGCTGTCTCACCGTAGTCATGCGATCACCATTCGCAATCGGGCGAGATTCGAGAGGGAGCGAGATGCCAGCGAACGCCGGGGGTTCAGCCTCCACGAGATCCACGCGGGCCGTACGGCGCGGCCGCGGCGGCCGGGTCGTCCCGCTGATCGCGGTGATCGGCGGCTGCGGCGGAGCGGGTGCCTCGACCCTCGCCGTCTCCCTCGCGGTGACCGCGCTCGGCGTCGGACGGCGCGCAATCCTGTTCGATGCCGATCCGCTCGGCGGCGGGCTCGAATCACTCGTCGCCCTCGGCACCGCGACCATCGCTTCCAGCGAGCTGATTCGACCCGCCGAGGCATGGCGGCACGGCGTCGACCCGCCAGAACCGCGCCGCCCACCTGGCCGGGGCTCAGCCGACCCCGATCTCGCCCTGGTCACCTGGGGCGGATCGACAGCGGAATCGATCCCGGTGGCCTCAATGCGAAACGCCCTGCGCGTGCTGCGCACCAGCGCTGACGTCGTCGTCGTGGATCTGCCGCGCGTCGTCGACGACTCGACGCAACTCGTGCTGTCAGAGGCGACGCACACCCTGGTGATCGCGCCGGTCTCCGAACGGACCGCCGTCTCCGCATCCCGGCTGCTGCCGATGCTCTCCGTCGTGGGGCCGCGCCCGCAGCTCGTCGCCCGTTTGCCCGGTCGCGACGAGCTGACCGCCCGCCAGTTCGCGGGCCTGCTCGACGCGCCGCTCGCCGGCATCGTGCGGCCCGGCCGCAACGCGATCCCGAAAAGTGCCTCACACCAGCAACTCGGTGGCCGCTGTGCGACATCGCTCGCCCGATTCAGCCACCGAATCATCGAACGCTGTGTCATCGGTCCGGCCACGGCGGGCAACTCCGACCGGACGCAGGTGACCACATGAAGCCGCCTACAGCACCTTCCAACGCTCAACCCATCGCGGAACTCGCCCAGAAATACGAGGGCCTGCTGCGTGTCATCGGCAACGAATTGGCGGTCGGCATCCTCCCTCCCGAGGTGCCCGCAGTCGTCGCCGCGCTGAGGGCACGGCGCTGCCCGCTCGGCGATGACGCCCTGCAAGCGCTCGCTGAATCGCTGTGCGAACACGTACTGACCGCCGATCCGGTCGCGGCGCTGATCGCCGATCCGGAAGTCACCGACGTGCTGGTGAACGGACCGCAGGAGATCTGGGTCGAGCGCGCCGACCGCCTCGAACGTGTGGAAGTGGAGTTTGAGGACGAGGCTGCCGTCCGCAGGCTCGCTCAACGCCTCGCCATCCAGGCCGGACGCCGACTCGACGACGCGTCGCCGTTCGTGGACGCCCGGTTGCCCGACGGTACGCGACTGCACGCCGTCTTGCCGCCCATCGCGGTCAACGGCACCGCGATCTCGTTGCGCGTTCCACACAGACGCCTCTACTCGCTCGACGAGCTCAAGCAACTCGGCACCCTCACCGCGTCCGGGGCTGCGATCCTCGCCGAAATTGTGCGCCAACGAGCCCCGTTCCTGATCACCGGCGGCGCCGGGACCGGCAAGACGACCTTGTTGTCCACCTTGCTGTCCCTCTGCGGGCGCGAGGAGCGACTCGTTCTCGTCGAGGACTGCGCAGAACTGATGCCGGATCACCCACATGTCGTGCGGCTGGAGACGCGCCCGGCGAACCAGGAAGGCCGCGGGCAGGTAACCATCCGAGAGTTGATCAAGCAGGCGCTGCGGATGCGGCCGAGCCGCATCGTGCTCGGAGAGGCAAGAGGCGCGGAGATCATGGATCTATTCAGTGCTTTAAATACTGGTCATGATGGTGGCTGTGGCACGTTGCACGCCAACCGCCCACACGACATCCCGGCCCGGATCGAAGCCTTGGCCCTGCTTGCCGGTGTCTCGCGTGAGGCCGTGCACAGCCAGGCCTCGGCCGCGCTGCGCATTGCGATCCACCTCGACCGCAACGAGTTCGGCCGACGGTACCTCCAGTCGATTGCCGTGGTGCGGCGCCGCAACGCGGTAGGGCCGGTGCAGGTGACCTTGGCGCTCAGCTTCGACCAGGCCGGCCAGGTACGCGAGTGGCCCGGATATCCGCAGCTCTGCGACGAACTCCGGCAACCGGTGCGGGTCGAGTCACCACTGGCGCCTCGAAATCTCGACGAGGAACTCGTCCGCGGCTTCCGGGCAAGTGCCCCATCCCGCAAGCAGGAGCCATGATGACCACGCCCACACGCCAACCCAAAGCCGCAGCCGCAGGCCCCAGCCCCGGCCCAAACACGGTATCCGTCCCCGCGGTCCCTTTCATCGCGGCGGCCATCCTGCTCGGCACGTTCGCGTCGCTCGCCACGCGCTCAATGCTTCCCACGCTCCTGGCGTCGCTCGCCGCCATGCTCACCCGCTCTCGTATCGCACGCGCCAGAATGCGAGCCGCTACGACAGCGCAGCGCTCGGCCGTCGTCGACCTGTGCGCTGCGTTGCGCGGTGAGCTTCAGGCAGGTCGGCAACCGAGTGCCGCGTTCGCCGAAGCAGTGTGGTGTCGCCCCGAGTTGCGGGATCTGGCCGAAGCAGTCACCATGCCCGATCCGCACCGTTCTGCCGCGGAACTGCTCGCCGAGGCCGCGCACACCCCGGGTCGGAACGGCCTGACCTCGCTGGCCGCCTGCTGGCGCGCGGCCGAGGTGCACGGCGTGTCGCTGACCGGCGCCGTGTCCGGCATCGAGGACGGGTTGCGTGCGGAGCAAGCGCGTAGACAAAACCTGGCGATGGAGTTGTCCGGCGTGCGCACAACGGTGGCGCTTCTCGGAGTGCTTCCGATCTTCGGACTCGCTCTGGGATCGGCGTTGGGCGCCGACCCTGTACACACGCTGCTGAGCCGTCCGGCAGGCGAGGTCTGTCTCGCGGCTGGCTGCCTGCTTGAACTCGCCGGGTTGCGCTGGACCGACCGGCTCGTCGGCTCCGTCGAATCCACCCTGACCGAATCAACCCCGAACCGCACCAACACCGTCCGTTCGTTCAGGCCTGCCTCGTTCCGAGGCATCCCCGGGGGATGGACGACATGACGGCCCCGTGGAGCCACGTCTGGACACAACTTGAGCACAAGCCGGAGCCGTCGGTGCGTCCTGTCGAAGTGGCGACCGCAGTCGTGTTCGTTCTGCTCGCGGCGGTTGTACGTTGGGCGCCATCCCGCACGACCACCGGAAGAGTGCCGCAGGAACCTGCGATCTCCTCTCCGAAATGGGCACCCGACGTCCGGCGCCCGACGCTTCGGCAGACACTCGGTGCGGTGCTCGCCGGCTGCGCAGTCGGCCTCTTCGTCGGCGGGTCGGGTGGTGCCCTCGTCGGGCTGGCGAGCACCATTGGTGTACTCGTATTCGGCTCGCGCCGGGTCTCGGAAAGCGAAACGCGTTCCAGGCTGCGCTTGGTCGCGGCAGCACCACCGGTAGTCGACCTGTTCGCCGCCGGCTTGGCAGCCGGTCTGCTGCCAGCCGACGCCGCCGCAGTGACCGCCACCGCGTTCATCGGCCGTTTAAACGGAACCACATTCAAGCACGACAGCCTCAAACGGCTTGACACAGGGCATCCCCTGACGCGGCGGAACCGCTTCGCCCTGATTCGTTCCCAGCGATTCACCGCCGCACCCGAGCGAGGCAGCCTCGATCGGCTTGACGCCGAGCGTCCCCTGCTGCGAGGTGGCTACCTCACACCCATTCGCTCTCGTCTCTTCGGAACTGCTCGTGAGCGCGGCAGCCTCGATCGGATCGGCGCTGCGCATCCCCCGCCACGCCATGACCGCCTCGCACGCATCCGCTCTCGCCTCTTTGGAGCCGCACCTGAGTGCCGCGGCCTCGATCAAGTCAACGCTGCGCATCCCGTGCCGCGACGTGACCGCCTCGCGTTCTTCCGCTCTCATCGCTTCGGCGCCAAGCCCACGCCTGCTGTCGAGCCCACCGCCGAGATCGCACGGCGGTTCGCCGCTGCGGCTCAGGCATTGCGCCGCGGCGCGGATCCCGAGACGGCTTGGAGCCTGCTCGCCGTGGACAGCGTGACTGCTCCGGTCGCGGCAGCCGCCCTGCGTGCCAGCCGCACCGGCGCCCCCGCCGCGGAAACCGTCTCGAAGGCTGCCCGCGACCTGTGGCGCGCCGCCGATCAGGCGATGCAAACGCGGGTTCGCTCAGTGGCCGTTCGTGCGACCGTGCCGCTCGCCCTCTGCTTCCTGCCCGCGTTCATCCTCATCGGCGTCATGCCCACCGCTCTGGGCCTACTGGCCGCGCTGCGGCCCTGATCCACCACAAGGAGAAATCAGCATGCTCACGCTCCCCACGCTCACCGACCTGTACGGCGTCATGCTCCGCTGCCACCGAAGACTCATCTCCGGAACTTTGAGCCGTCATGGGCCACAAGCGGGGACCACGACGGCCGAATATGCGATCGGGACACTCGCGGCCTGCGGATTTGCGGCCCTCCTCTACAAGATCGTCACGAGTGGAATGGTCGCCTCGCTACTCTCCGGGATCGTCCGCAAGGCGCTCGGAGCAGTCGGATGACCGGTCTGCGCAGCGCACTACTCGGCGCCGCGAGGAAACCAGCCGCGAACAAGCAGAGCGCCGAGGCGCAGCGCGGCTACGTGACCGCCGAGACGGCGATGGTCCTGCCGACCCTGGTCGGCCTGGGTCTGGCGCTTGTTTTGATCGTCACCGCCGCGGCGACCCAGCTGCGCTGCGCCGACGCTGCGTGGGAGGCTGCTCGCGGATTGGCGCGTGGAGAAACGGTGGGTTTCGCGACCCGAGCCGTCGATCGCCTTGGCCCCGCAGACACATCAGTGTTCGTCAACACTGCCGATGGCAGCGTGCTGGTTCGCGTGTCGGCGCAACTGGCCCTCGGCGGAGCACTGTTGCCCGTCATCCACGTCGATGGACATGCCCAGATCGCCTGCGAGCCCGGAACTCCGTGCGCAAAGGGTGCACTTGAGCAGGCGGTGCATTGACATGGTGAAATGCAATACGCCCGGCGTGCCCCCAACCCCGCTTCGATCGGTAACGCGCCGACTCACATCGTCTCGGAAAGTCACCAGACCTCGACCCTGTCCTCGACTCGGACTGTCCAGGTCGCTTCAGCCACTACGACCACTACGATCACTACGGCTATTCCGCCTGCTCCGCCCGCGAACCGCGCTCATGCGTGATGAAGCCGGGTCCGCCACGATCTGGGCTCTCGCCATGGTCCTTGTTGCGTCCAGTGCGGCAACCTGCGCGCTGATCTGGATCGGCGCGATCTCCGCGCGGCACAGTGCCGAGCGGACGGCCGACCAGGCAGCGCTTGCTGCTGCGGGCGGCGCGGCACGCGGCTTGATCCGGGAAGGCGACCCTGACAGCGGCGCGCCGTGCGTTCACGCAGCCGACGAGGCGCGGATGGTCGGTGCTGTGATCAGCGCGTGCACTTGTGACCCCTTGGACTGTACGGTCGCAGTCGAGACCTCACTGCCAACGCGGTGGTTGTTCGGCCGAATCCTGACTGGCGTCAACGTGGTCACCGCCACCGCCCGAGCTGGACCGGTCGGCGATGATTCCATCAGGGTGAGCGGCGAAGCCGAACAGTCCGGCGAGTTCGCCTTGGTCGGCGCCGCCGACGGGCTCGACGGAGTCAGTACCGGCGACCCGGTTCGTCGGACGGCCGCGCAGCAGTGCCAACTCGGCACCACGCTCACGGGAACGGCGGATGCCCGCGGCCAGCAACCAAGCGGCGGCAAGCAGCGCCCACGTGCAGATCGCCCCGGTCAGGAAGATCTGCGCACTGGTCGTGCGCACCGTCACCCCGAAGAACGTGAGCGTGTCGGGAACATCGGACTCGGCGACCACGCCACCGGTCAGCAAGATCACGGCCGCAATCACCGCCACTGCCACCGCTATCACGGTTACCCGCCTCACGCCCGAACCGTTGGACTGGTGTCAACAAATGACTACCCGTCACAGCTCGTCGAGCAGTACGCCAAGCAGGCGAATCGCACCTGTCTTGTCCAGAGGCTGGTTCCCGTTTCCACATTTTGGCGACTGTACGCACGAGGGGCAGCCGACCGGACACTCGCAGGCCGCGATGGCGGCGCGGGTCGCGCTCAGCCAAGCGCGGGCCTGCTCGTAGCCACGCTCGGCGAACCCGCCGCCGCCGGGCAGACCGTCATGCACGAACACCGTCGGCAGACCGGTGTCCACATGACAGGCGGTGGACAGCCCGCCGATATCCCATCGGTCACACTCGGCGAACAGCGGAAGCAAGCCGATCGCGGCGTGCTCCGCAGCGTGAGCGGCTCCCGGGATGTCCGGGGCGGCAAGTTCGGCGTGCGCCAGCGCGCCCGGCGAAATCGTCCACCACACCGCCTTGGTCGCCAGGGTCCGCGAGGGCAGGTCGAGCGGCTCCTCGTCCAGTACGGACCCGGTGGCAGCGTCCCGGCGCAGGTAACCCACGACCTGATTGGTGACCTCGACAGCGCCGAAGGCCAACCGGATGTGCGCCCCCCAGGTCTCCGTTCGCTCCTCGGTGGTGATCCGCAGCTGACTGACGTCGCGGGCGTGTGTCGTGTACCCCGGTTCCTCACCGTGAACGACGGCTATGGCTCCGTCCAGGTCGAGGGAGTCGACCACGTAGTTGGCTCCCTGGTGCAGGTAGACGGCGCCTTGGTGGACGGTGGTATGGGCTGCTGCGGCATCTACCTGGCCCAACAGCCTGCCGGTTTCGGCCTCCACGATCCGCACCGGAGTGCCGCCGCTGCCACGCAGGTCGGTCAGATCTGCCGCCCGCTCCGGCCTGGTCCAGTACCACCCGCCCGGTCGTGCCCGCAGCCAGCCCGCCTGGCCGAGTTCGGCGGCGAGCGCTGGGGCGGTCGGCCCGAACAGGTCCAGATCCTGTTCGGCCAGTGGCAACTCCGCTGCTGCCGCACACAGATGCGACCACAGTACGTAGGGATTGTTCGGATTCAGCACGGTGCTCTCGACCGACTTGCCGAACAGTGCCTCCGGATGATGTACGAGATAGGTGTCGAGCGGATCGTCCCTAGCGATGAGGACGGCCAAGGCGTCTCGGCCGGACCTACCTGCCCGGCCGGCCTGTTGCCATACCGAACTACGAGTGCCCGGGTAACCGACGAGCAGGACCGCGTCCAGACCGGACAGGTCCACCCCCAGTTCCAATGCATTGGTGGCGGCTACGCCCAGCAGGCGGCCGGACAGCAGATCGGCTTCGAGCGCTCGACGATCCTCCCGCAGATATCCGGCGCGGTAGGCCGCGATCCGACTGTGCAGCACAGGTGCTGTCTGGGCACCGATCCTGGCCCCGTTCCCGGCCTCGGTCTCATGCTCGGTCTCAGCCCCGATCCCGGTCCCGGTCCCGGAGCCCAACTTGGACTTGGAGGCGATGCCGGATTCTGGTGCGATCCCGGCTTCGGCCATAGTCCGTGTCTCGGGATGTCCATGTGCTGTAATAGCAACCTTCTGAGTATTGTCGCCCCAGGCCTCGGCACTGGTCTGGCCGAGCTGTTGACGGGCGATCAGCGACACCAGTTCGGCGCCACGCCTCGACCGTACAAACGCGACGGTCCGTACCTCGTCACGCACCAAGTCCGCGAGCAAACCGGCCGCCTCCGCAAT
This sequence comes from Actinocrinis sp., assembly GCF_035946395.1. Lineage (NCBI taxonomy): Bacteria > Bacillati > Actinomycetota > Actinomycetes > Catenulisporales > Actinospicaceae > Actinocrinis > Actinocrinis sp. The sequence continues at coordinate 3,821 of NZ_DASYZI010000004.1, read as the reverse complement.
CGCGGACCGCCGTGTTGGCGCTCCTCCCTCACCGCGCCGCTCCGTCAACGGTGGCTCCCAGAGAGCGAACATCACCCGTCCATGTGGCGACCCGTCTTCGGTGACGGCTCTCACAGGCAGGCCGGTGAGTCGTGCGGCGGTGGTCTCCGGGTCCGCAGTGGTCGCCGACGCGAGTGCGAAAACCGGATCCGCGCCGTAGTGTGCGCAGATCCTGCGCAACCGTCGCAGCACTGCCGCGACGTGCGAGCCGAGCACGCCGCGATAGGCGTGGCACTCGTCAATCACCACGTATCGAAGACGACGAAGAAAGGGGGACCAGCGCCGATGGTCCGGTAGGAGGGCGTAATGGACCATGTCCGGGTTGCTCAGCGCGAAAACGCCGTAGTCGCGGATCCAGCGCCGCTCCTCGGGCGTTGTGTCCCCGTCCAGGCACGCCGCCGGGGCGATCGGCAGACGCAGTTCCCGGATTCGCCTGGCCTGGTCCGCGGCGAGGGCTTTCGTAGGGGCCAGATACAGCGCGGTAGCACGACGTGGCGCACGTGTGGCGGTCGTGTCGGCTGACACGTCGTCAATCAAGTCGGTGAGCAGTGGAAGGAGGTATCCGAGCGATTTTCCCGAGGCGGTTCCGGTCGCCAGCACGACATGGCGATGCTCGTGCAGCAGATTCGCGGCCAGCGCCTGATGCGCCCACGGGCGCTCGATTCCGAGCGCCTGGAAGCGCTCCACGACGCGCGGGTCGGCCCAACTGGGCCACTCGGCGTAACGGGCCGGGCGCGCGGGCACCCGCTCGACATGTGTCATCGCGTCAGCTCGCTCGCTGCGGCTGATCGAGACAAGTCGGTGAAGAATCTCCTCAGCGGACTTGGTTCGTGGCATCGTGTTCACCAGGATGCACCAGGAAGAGAAAGCAACACTCCTCGCGGTGAACCGGTCGCATACCGTCGTCAGGTATGGGCGTGGAGTGATTGAATGCGTACTCACCCCAAACGGGGAAGTCGCGAACAGGACAGCGCTGGAGGACCCGTGGATCTGAACCTGTCGACCCGGCACGAGGGTGACCGCACGGTCATCGAAGTAGGCGGCGAGATCGACGTCTACACAGCCCCCAAGCTGCGCGAGCAGTTGGTGGACCTCGTGAATCAGGGTCGCTACCACTTGGTCGTGGACATGGAGGCGGTCGACTTCCTCGACTCGACCGGCCTCGGGGTACTGGTCGGCGGGCTGAAGCGGGTGCGGGCTCATGACGGCTCGCTGCGCCTGGTGTGCACCCAGGAGCGGATCTTGAAGATCTTCCGGATCACCGGCCTGACCAAGGTGTTCCCGATTCACACCACGGTCGAGGACGCCATCGCCGCGACCGACTGAGCAGCGGCCGGTCCGCTCCCGCCCCGTCGGCGCCGGAGCGGTCCGGGGCTGGCGACGCAACCGAACATCGGAACACCGCGGGAGGACCTTCGTCATGACGGGTGCACACGCCGCCGACTCGCTCGCGCCGCTCGGCGCGGAGCCCGGAAGCCGGGCGCCGGACGGCGGCGGCGAGTCGCCGGGCGACCAACCTCCGGTCGGCGACGCGCCGGTGGTGCTGCGCTTCGCGCCGTTGCCCGAGCACGTGCGCACGGCCCGACTGGTGGCCGTCGCCCTCGCGCGCCGCGTCGGCGTCGAGGACGGGCTGCTGGACGAGGTGCGCCTCGCCGTCGGCGAGGCCTGCTCTCGGGCCGTGGGACTGCACCGCTCCGCCGCCCCGCATGTCCCGGTCGTCGTGCATCTCAAGGACGGGCGAGAGCGCTTCGGCGTGGAGGTGGTAGACGCGGTCAGCGGTGGCCCGGTGCCCAAGCCTGAGGACGAGAACGCTGCGGACCGGCTCGTCGGTGACGGCGGCTTCGGCGACGAGGGCGGCGCCGACGGTGCCGACATGGGCCTTGCGGTGCTGCGCGGCCTCGTCGACGATCTTGAGGTCGAACTGACCTCGGGCGGCGGCGTCATTCGCATGGGCTGGCCGGTCGCCGCGTCGCGCTGGGGTGGCTGACCGGCCCGGCTGCTGCTCCTAGCCGCGTGCCAAGGCGCTCGGCGGCCAGCACCAGGCGTCGGGTCGCAAGCGCTAGGCGTTCTGTCCTGGGGCGTTGTTGCTGGCGATACAGCTGATCAGGGGTTGCCCTCGGAGTGCGGTGCGGTGTGGCGAGCATCGGGTGGAGATGGCAATGCTCCACCGAGATGCCGGAGCCGCGTTACGAGTGCACGAAGATCACTTTGTGATGTGGATGTGGCGTAAGTGAGGGGCCGGGTCGTCGCGGCCGCTCACTTGGCCGCTCGTCGGGCCACTCACTGGTTCGAGTGAATCTCTGGTCGATGTTGCCGGGAACGGCGCGGAGCTGGGGCTACCGGTCGGCTGGCCTGCCAATGTGAATCTTGTGGCGGGTGCTGTCACAGTCCTGTCCCGGGAAACTCCTGGCGACGCGCTGGAACGGGGCAAACCCGATGACTCCGCCTGGTGAGACGCGTGTCACATGCCGTTCCGGGTCTCGATTCTCCAACAGTGGCTGGTATAGACCGGCTGGCGTGCGTAAACTCCGCCCAATCGGTCGCTCCGTCCCAACCAGTGGGCGACCGTCCTGATTGAATAAACGGTGAAAAGCAAGGTCTACGCGAACGACCAGGCCGGGTGCGGCCGCGGATCGTGGCGGCGGAAGAGCGGCGCAGGCGCGTCACCGCCGCCCGCTGCCGGGGGCGCCGGGGTCGTAGTCCACCGCGCGGACCATCTGAAGCCCCCGTACTGATATGAGGCCGACAGCGTTGCTGCCGCAGCTCTGTGACGCGCTCCACGGGGTACCCACGTCAAGGAGGACGCAATGCCCCGGCTCTATGAGCCGCTTCTGGCAAGCGCCGCGCCGAGCCTTTCGGGCGGCAATCTCACCCTGGTCGTCATTGTCGCGGTGATCGCCCTCGGGGCGCTCGGCGTGGCCGGCTACCTGGTCCGCGAGGTCCTCGCCGCCGGCGAGGGCAGCGAGAACATGAAGCGCATCGCGGTCGCCGTGCAGGAGGGCGCCGCAGCCTATCTCGCCCGGCAGTTCCGCACCCTCGGCGGCTTCGCCGTCGTCGCCTTCTTCCTGCTGCTGGCACTGCCCGCAGACAACTGGAGTGTGCGGATCGGCCGCTCGCTGTTCTTCCTCCTCGGCGCGGGCTTCTCGGCGATCACCGGCTATGTCGGCATGTGGCTGGCCGTGCGTTCCAACGTGCGGGTCGCCGCGGCGGCCAACGAGTCGGGCGCGAACCGGGCCACCCGGATCGCGTTCCGGACCGGCGGCGTGGTCGGCATGTTCACCGTCGGGCTCGGCCTGCTGGGCGCCTCGATCGTGGTGCTGGCGTACAAGGACGAGGCCCCGAAGGTGTTGGAGGGCTTCGGTTTCGGCGCGGCGCTGCTGGCCATGTTCATGCGCGTCGGCGGCGGCATCTTCACCAAGGCCGCAGACGTCGGCGCCGACCTGGTCGGCAAGGTCGAGAAGAACATCCCCGAGGACGACCCGCGCAACGCCGCGACCATCGCCGACAACGTGGGCGACAACGTCGGCGACTGCGCCGGCATGGCGGCCGACATCTTCGAGAGCTACGAGGTCACGATCGTGGCGGCGATGATCCTCGGCCTCGCCACCGTCGGCCACAAGGGCGTCATCTTCCCGCTCCTCGTCCGCGGCATCGGCGTGCTCGGCTCGATCATCTCGACCTACACCGTCCGCGCCGGGCCGCAGGACACCTCCGACACCGCGCTCAAGAGCGTGCACAACGGCTTCTGGATCGGTTCGATCATCTCGGTCGTGGGCTTCTTC
>NZ_DASYZI010000003.1:0-52658 GCF_035946395.1 Actinocrinis sp. | reverse complement strand
CGTGACTTACTCGCGTATAGCGCGACGCTGACACGTGACTCCAGCGAGTACGGAGAACTCAACACGGCGTTTCGCAGCCGGCTCCGAGCACTTGAGATCGTCATGCGCGACGACCTCAAGCCGGCACTGCACTCTCGGCCGCGACACAGCAGCGACGGTACTGGTTCATGCACTCAGTGCCTGTACGAACGCCTTCGCCCTCTCGCCTACGGTCGCGTAATCGCCCTGCGCGACCAGATCGGGCGGGACCACGTCCGTTCCGGCGCCCACGGCGAGCGCGCCCGCGTCGAGGAACGCGCGCGCGTTCGCGGCGATGACGCCGCCGGTCGGGATCAGCCGTGCCTCGGGGAACGGCCCGAGCAGGTCGCGTACATGGCTCGGGCCGCCGATCCGCGCGGGGAACACCTTCACCGCCGCGGCGCCTAGGTCGGCCGCACGGCTCAACTCGGTCGGCGTCAGGGCGCCCATGATCAGCGGGACTCCGGTGGTCGCGGCCGCCGCGGCGACCACCGGGCGCACGTCGGGGGTCACCAGGAAGCGCGCGCCGGCCGCCACGGCGTCGCGCGCGTGAGCGGCGGTCAGGACCGTCCCGGCCCCGACGATGGTGCCCGGCGCGTCCGCCGCGGCCTCGATCAGGTCGAGCACGCCCGGAATGGTGAAGGTGAACTCGACCAGCCGGATGCCCGCGTCGGCGAGCGCCGCGGACAGCGCCACCGGATCGGCGACCTGGTTCGCCCGGACGATGCACACGACCCGGTCCGCCGCCAGGACGTCCAGTATCACCGAGCTCACACACGCCTCCTGCCAGGAGCCCGCCGGATGGCCCGGCCCGGCAGGGCCGCGGTGCGCCGTCCGTCGTCGATGACGAATTCGCCGTTCACCAGAACGTACGGGACGCCGTCCGCAGTCCGGCGGGGCTCGTCGAACGTCGCACGGTCGGTCACCGTGTCAGGGTCGAACAACACCAGATCGGCCGCCATTCCCGGCGCCACCCGCCCCCGGTCGGTCAGGCCGAGACGGCGCGCGGCGCGGCCGGTCATCTTCGCGACGCATTCCTCCAGCGTGATCAGCCCCTCCTCGCGCGTGTAATGGCCGAGGTAGCGGGCGAACGTGCCGAAAGCGCGCGGATGCGGCCGCTCGCCTGCCAGCAGGCCGTCGCTGCCGACCAGATGAGCGGGGTGGCGCATGATCCTGCGTACGTTCTCCTCGTTGCCCACGTGCAGCAGGCAGGAGGTGCCGAGGTCGTCGGCGAGCAGCAGGTCGAAGCAGAACGCTGCCGACGGCTTGCCCGCGCGCCGCGCGGCCTCGGCGACGGACAGCCCGGCCCACCCGCTGTTCGCCGCGCTGCGGGTCCCGCTGATCTGGACCGCCGACCAGTCGATCGGCACCCGGTGGTAGCCGTCTGATCCGGTCTTTTCGAGGTCTGACGTCATCCGCCGCCGGGCCGCCGGGTCGCGCAGCCGCGCCAGGAGCGCGTCGGGTCCGCCGATCGCCGCCCAACTCGGCAGCAGCGCGGTGAGCGTCGTCGCGGCGGGCAGATACGGATAGGTGTCCATCGTCACGTCCACGCCGCGTGCCGTGGCCGCGTCGACGAGGTTGAGCAACTCGGGCGCGCGCCCGGCGTTGACCGGGAAGTTCAGTGTCGCGTGCGTGAGATGCACCGGGCAGCCGGACTGCTCGCTGACCTCGATCATCTCTCGGTAAGCCGCGAGCGCCCCGGCACCGTAACTGCGGTGGTGCGGACTGTAGTAGCCCCCGTACTCGGTCACGACGCGACACAGCTCGACCAGTTCCGAGGTCTCGGCGTACATACCGGGCGGGTACGTCAGACCACTGGACATGCCGAGCGCGCCCTGCTCCAGGCCTTCGGCCAGCAGTCGGCGCATGTCAGCCAGCTCCGACACGGTCGCCGGCCGGTCGTCGTTGCCGACGCTCAGGATCCGCAGCGTGCCCTGCGGCACGAGATACGCCGCGTTGACCGCGCAGCCCCGGTCGACGCGGTCGAGATAGCCGCCGACCGTGCGCCAATCCCAGTCCAGCGTGTCCGGATCGCCGTTCCAGCCGGCGAGTTGGCGTCGCAGCTGACTCAGGGCGCTGTCGTCGATCGGGGCGTAGCCGAGACCGTCCTGGCCGAGGACTTCGAGCGTGACGCCCTGCGTGGTCTTGGCCAGGTGCTGCTCGTCCGTCAGCAGCGCGAGGTCGGAGTGCGAGTGCATGTCGATGAAGCCCGGCGCGAGCACGAGCCCCGAGCCGTCGACCACACGGTCGGCAGCGCAGGCGGCAGCGGCGTCCCCCACCGCGGCGATGCGTCCGTTCGACACGGTCACGTCGGCACGCACCCGCGGCGCCCCCGTCCCGTCGAGGACATCGCATCCACGGAACGACACGGACCGGCGGGACACCGTCCCGGTCTCGATCTCGTCTGCGCTCTCGGACAACGCCGACCTCCCGGATTTCCTGGTTCCTAGAAGAAGGTGCGGATCACGTCGACGACGTGTCCGCCCTCGACGATCGCGATGAGCTGCCACTTGTCGAACGCCGTGCACGGATGCGAGATGCCACAGGCGACCACGTCGCCGATCGACAGCCGCGTCCCGTCGCCGTACGCGAGGAACGCGTGCTGGTCGGCGAGGGCTTTGACGGAACAGTCCGTCAGCTGATCGGTCGTGCCGTCTGGACGGTGCACCGTGTGCGGCTCCGGCATGCCGAGGTCGATCGGCGCGTCGCGCTTGCCGAAATCGAGCAGGGCAAGGCCCGGCTCCGGCATCGACAGAACACGGCCTCTGATGCTCAGCGCGGCCCGGAACCCTCCTGCCGCGTGCGAAGAGGGCTCGGACTGCGGCAGCGGCGTCAGCCGTCGATAATGCCCGTCGTCGTGCGTGATGTAGGCGCCGCTGCGTAGCAGGGTGCGTACTGGTAACGAGGTTCGCCAGTCGCCGGTGAGGATTTCCACGACGTCGTCGAAATAGGCGCTGCCACCCGCCGTGACGATGATTTCGTCGACCTGGTCGAACAGACCGGCCGTGTCCAACCGGGTAGCGATGTCACGCAGAGTCCGAAGATAGCCGCGCACCCGCGCCAGACCCTGCGCCGAGCGGTCGGCTGCCAGGGCGCCCTCGAAGCCGCCCACCCCGGCCAATCTGAGCCGGTCCGACGGCCGGATCGCGCGCGCGACCGTTTCGGCCGTTTCGGCGTCGCGGCATCCGGTGCGGCCGCCGGATGCGCCGATGTCGATCACCACGTCGATCGGCCGCGGCGCGTCCGCAGCCGCGAGCGCCGCCTGCATACGTTCGACCCCTGCCACCGAATCGGCGAAGCACAGCAGGCGGAACCGTGCGCTGCGCCGCAGCTCGCCGGCGACCCAGCCGAGCGAGTCGGCGTCGACGAGCTGGTTGGCGAGCACGATCGTGTCGACGCCGAAAGCGCGGTAGGCGCGCACGTGCGCGATCGTCGCGGCCGTGATTGCCCACGCGCCGGAATCGAGTTGCCGCGCGAACAGCTGTGGAGCCATCGTCGTCTTGCCGTGCGGCGCGAGATCCACGCCGTGCGCCGCGCAGTACTGCGCCATCAGCGAGAGATTGTGGTCGAGCGCGCCGGCTTCGAGGACCAGCAGCGGGGTACCGAACTCGGCGAGCGGGGGCCTGGCCTCGATCAGCCGACCGACGGTGAGTCCGTCGAACCTGGCCGGAAACCCCTTGTAGCGCCAGTCGATCCGCTCGTCGGCCAGAGCCCGGAGCGCCGATTCGTCCATATTACTCCTCAAACTGTTGAGGCAATTGCAACATGTGCAATGTGATTGCGCATGTTGCTCAAACGGTTGTAGCATCCGAGCGCCGGACGAGTCAACGACGAGCGCCGAGATAACAGGCCCAACTACGCGGAGCGTGGCGCGCTGGGGTGTCGGATCGGAGCGCCAGCGTGAGGGGAGGCCGAGTGGTGAATCCGACGGCGGCGAATCAGACCGCCGACCAGACGGCCAATCGGGCTGTGAATCAGACGGTGAATCAAACGGCTGTGGAGCAGGCAGCCGTGGATCATGACGCTGGCACACGTGTTGGGACACATTCCGGTGCCGTGACATGCCTCGGCGAGGCCCTGGCAGTCCTGATCCCCGACCAGACCGGCCTCAGCTACACGCTTTCCGTCGGCGGAGCCGAGGCCAACGTCGCGTGCACGCTTGCTGCTTTGGGTGTCCCGGCGCGCTGGGTCGGTCGTGTTGGCGACGACCACTTCGGCCGCGTCGTGCTGCGTACTCTCGCGCAGCGTGGCGTCGACGTGTCAGACGCCGAAGTCGACGCGGATCGCCAGACCGGGCTCTACGTCAAGGAGCTGACAACTTCCATATCTGATATCGCCGATTCCGCTGAGCCCGCCACGAGGATGCGCTACTACCGCGCCGGTTCGGCGGCTTCCGCCATGGGGCCGGGTCTGGCCGGCGCTGCGGCGTTGCGCGACACCGCGCTGTTGCACCTCAGCGGCATCACGCCGGCGCTGTCCGAATCCTGCGCCGCACTCATCGAAGCGGTTCTCGCCGCGCCCCGGTCCGATCGGCTCATCTCCTTCGACGTGAACCTGCGTCCGGCGCTCTGGTCAGGGCGCGATCCCGCCATCCTGCTCGACCTGGCGCGGCGCGCCGACCTGGTGTTCCTCGGTGCCGACGAGGCCGAGGCGATCTGCGCTGTCGGTGCGCCCGACGAACTGCGGCGCCTGCTGCCCGGACCGCGCGTCCTCGTCGTGAAGCAGGGTGCTGACGGTGCTGTCGGCTACGAGGGCGGACAGCGCGTCGACGTACCCGCGCTGCCGGTCGAGATCGCCGATGCCACCGGCGCGGGCGACGCCTTTGCCGCAGGCTTCATCGCCGCGACGCTGCGCGGCCTGCCGCTGCGTGACCGTCTGCGGCTCGGCACGCTCGCCGCGGCCGGCGTGCTGCGTGTGCGCGGCGACTTCGCCGCGATGCCGCCGCCCGATGTCATCGCCCGATTCCTCGCCGACGGCGACGCATCCGAGTTGTCCGAGTTGTCCGAGGTATCCGAAGCGGGATCCGCATTCGGTCGCGAAGCTGGTGCCGGATGAGCCAGACCGTGGACCGCGCCCTGAGCATCTTGATAGACCTCGGCAGCGGCCCGAAGACGCTCGATCAGCTCGCTGCGCTGCTCGGCGTGCACAAATCCACCGCGCTGCGGTTGGTGCAAACGCTTGAGTCGCAGGGTTTCGCCCGGCACGACGAACATCATCGCTACCGTCTCGGCCCGCGCCTGTTCGCTCTCGCGCACCAAGCGCTCGAAGACATCGACGTACGCCACCTCGCCGCGCCGCATCTCGCCGCGCTCAACCAGGCGCACGGACACACGGTGCATCTCGCCGCCTATGTCGACGGCGCCGTGGTCTACATCGACAAATACGACAGCAGACATCCCGTGCGGATGAGCTCGCGCATAGGCGCGGTCGCGCCCGCGCACTGCACCGCGGTCGGCAAGGTGCTGCTCGCCGGCCTTCCCGCGGCACGCCGTGCGGCGGCAGTGGACCGGCTCCGGTTCGATCGCTACACGCCCAACACCATCACCGACGCGGACCTTTTCACCGCCGAACTCGACCGCGTCGCCACGCAGGGCCATGCACAGGACCGCGCCGAATACGAGGACTACATCAACTGCGTCGCCGCACCGATACGTGACGCGGCCGGCAACGTCCTCGCCGCGGCGTCGGTCTCGGTACCCATGCCGGTCCTCGGATTCGACGGCGTCCTCGCCCTGCTGCCCGACCTGCTCGCCGCCGTCGAGTCCGCCTCGGCCGAACTCGGCTGGACCGCCCCGCCCCCGCACCACGACCAGGAGAACTGACCATGCCCAAGACCGCGATCACCACCGGCGACGCTCCCGCGCCGGTCGCTTCCTACTCGCAGGCCGTCCGCAAGGGCAACATCCTGCAAGTGGCCGGACAGGGGCCGACCGACCCGGCGACCGGAGCGTTCGCGGGCGCGACCGTCGCGGAGCAGACCAGGCAGACCCTGCTGAACGTGCAGGCCATCCTGCGCGCCGCCGGCGCCGACTTCGACGACGTCATGATGATGCGCGTCTACCTGACCGACGTCGGTGACTTCCCCGCGATGAACGAGGTCTACAGCACGTTCGTCAGCGCGCCGTTCCCCGCCCGCACCACGGTCTACGTCGGCCTTCCCGCCGGAATGCTCGTCGAGATCGACGCGCTCGCCGTCCTGGGCGACTGATCGTGAGCGCGACAGGGTTCGATATCGGCGAGCGTGTCGAAGGGCTCGGACTCATCCCGGAGCCGATTTCCGTGCATGTCGCCGACGGCCGGTTCACGCTGACCGAGTCCACCGTTCTCGACGCCGACGAAGCCGGTCGTGGCGTCGCCGCATGGCTGCGGGACGTACTCGGCCCGGCCACCGGACTCTCGCTGCGAGACGGCCGGGGTCCACTGAACGCGGTGACACTGCGCGTCGTCGAGGTAGAGACGGGCTCGGCTACAGCTTCGGCCAGCCTGGGTGCAGAGGGCTACCGGCTGTCGGTGACCGGTGACGGCGTCTCGATCGAGGCGCCCTCGGCCGCAGGTCTCTTCTATGCGGCGCAGACCCTTCGCGCGCTGCTGCCGGCCTCGGCGTACCGCCGCGCGCCGATCGACTCAGGTCTCTGGCACATTCCCCTCGTCACGATCGAGGACCGCCCCCGCTTCGGCTGGCGCGGCGCGCTGCTCGACGTCGCACGGCACTTCCTGCCCAAACAGGACCTGCTGCGCTTCATCGACCTGATCGCGATGCACAAACTCAACATCCTGCACCTGCATCTCACCGACGATCAGGGCTGGCGCATCGAGATCCGTCGTTACCCGCGCCTGACCGAAGCCGGCGCCTGGCGCCGGGAGAGCCCGATCGGCGACCGGCGCAACGGCCGCTTCGACGGCAGGCCGCACGGCGGCTACTACACGCAGGACGACATACGCGAAATCGTCGCCTACGCCGCTGCCCGGCATGTCACCGTGGTCCCGGAGATCGACGTACCCGGACACGCCGGGGCCATGATCGCCGCGTACCCGTACCTCGGCAACACCGACACACCCGGCTACCCCGATCAGCCCGAAGTCGACACGCGCTGGGGCATCCTCGACAACGTACTCAATGCCGAGGAGTCCACCCTCGAATTCCTCCGTGACGTCTTCGATGAGGTCATGGACCTGTTCCCGTCTCGGTACATCTGCGTCGGCGGCGACGAGTGCCCGACCGGTCCGTGGGAGGCGAGCCCGCGTGCCCGAGCCCGCATGGCAGAGCTCGGACTTGCGGACGCGGACGCGATCCGCCACTGGTACGTCGCACGACTCGCCGAGCACTTGGCCGCGCGTGGCAGGACCCTGTACGGCTGGGACGAGATCTGCGACGGTGATCTCCCGCCGGGTGCCGTCGTGGCCTCCTGGCGCGGCACAGCGGGCGCCATCACCGCCGCGCAGCGCGGCCACGACGTCGTGCTCTGCCCCAACGATCAGGTCTACCTCGACTACCGCCAGTCGGACGATCCCGGGGAGCCCATTCCGATCGGCACTGTCTCGTCACTCGCGCATGTCTACGCGTTCGAGCCCGTGCCGCCCGAACTGACCGAGGCCGAATCGCGGCGCGTACTCGGCGCGCAGTGCAACATCTGGACGGAGCACATCGACTCGCCCCGTGCGATCGACTACATGGCGTTCCCGAGGCTCGCCGCGTTCGCCGACACCGTCTGGCGCCGGTCGGCCGCCGACTTCACAGCGTTCGAACGCCGCATCGCTGTGCACGAAGAACGGCTGAACGCACTCGGTGTCGAGTACCGGCGCAGGTCAGGACCGCTGCCCTGGCAGTCCCGCCCCGACGCTCCCGGCTGGCCGCGCTAGCTCTCCATCCTCTCCCGACCTGACGGCGTGTCATATCCGGCGATAGCTAACAAACCATGAATAATGGACGCATCAACTCGAACACGCCATCTGGAGACCCCATGCTTCGCAGTGTGTTGATTCCAACTGCCGCACTCGCCGCCACCGCCGTCGTCCTCGGCGCTCCGATCGCCGCGCACGCCGCGGTAACGCCCAGCACCACCATCAAGTGGGCGCAGATCTCGCCACAAACGTCCAGTGGCACCGCCACCTGTGACAATGGTCAGGTCGCGACCGGGGGCGGCTACTGGATCTCCAGCGCCCTCGGTAGCTCCTCCTACGTGGCACGCAACTACCCGCTGGACTCACGCAGCTGGTATGTCCAGACCGTGGGCATGGCTGGGTGGGTCTACGTCGACTGCCTCAGCCTGACGACCAGCTAAGGCGCAAACCCCGGTCACGGCGCCATCCCTGGCCCAGGCTCTAGCCTCATCTCCCGCACATCGCCTGGGCGAGCGATATGTAGACTGGGACAATCCGGGCTCAACATCGAGCAATGGCCTTACTCGGCACTGAGAAATACCCGATACCCCTGGGTGATCCTGCACTCATCCAAGTGCCGTGCGGAGGATGGGACTAGCCCGTGGGCTGCCCGGTCTTTGCGAACAGGACGTGCGCCGCCTGCCTGACCGGGAAGGACGTGTCCGTCGGCGTGAGCTCGCCGTTCGAGGTATCCACCCGAAAGACGGCGACGTTGTGCGAACGCTGATTCGCGCTGAACAGGAACCGGCCGTCGGGGCTCAGCGTGATGTGCCGCGGCCAGCTGCCTCCGCAGGGCCATTGGCCGATCGGGATCAGCCGCGCGCCGTTGTCGCCGACCTCGAATGCGCTGATCGACTCGTCGCCGCGGTTGGCGACGTAGACGAAGCGTGCGTTCGGGGACAGCTGGATGCCTGACGGGAAGCTCTCGCCAGCCTTGGAGCCGGGCACGCAGCCCAGCTCGATCAGCTCGTACGCGGAGCCGTTCGCCGCATCGTACGAACATACCGAAACTGTGTTCGACAGTTCATTCGCGAGGTAGAAGTACTCGCCGAACGGATGGAACACCAGGTGGCGCGGTCCGCTGCCCGGTCGCATCCGGTTCTCCGCGAGCAGGGAGAGCCGCCCGGTCGCGTCGTCGAGAGAATATGCGTACACGGTGTCTGTACCGAGGTCCGCGACGAGGTACGCGTCACCGAAGGGAGCCGGCGCGGCCATGTGTGCATGCGGCCCCTCCTGACGGTCCTTCTGCGGGCCGGAGCCTTCGTGCTGCACCAGATCAGACAACTCACCCAGCCGACCGCTTGTCTCGATCGGGTGCACGGCCACGTTGCCGGACATGTAGTTCGCTGTGAGCAGGTGCCGCCCGCTCGCGTCCACGGTCAGATGGCACGGATAACTGCCGTCCGTCGATCGTTCGCCCAATGGAGTGAGTTCCCCACTCGCGCCGTCGATGCGGAACGCCGCGACACCGCCCGAATCCTCCTCGCGGACCGCATAGAGCACATCGCCCGCCGGTGACAACCCAAGGAACGACGCCTCCGGCAGCTGAACACCCGTGATCGGCGTGACCGTAAGGCTGTCCGGATCGAAGTCGGCGACGGTGATACCCGGCGCGGGTTGCGGTGACGAGTCGCCCGCGGTGTACCTGCCGATGAAGATCCTCAGGTGGTCGCTCATGCGGTTTCTCCGTGGCGTCGAGGAGCGGTGATCGTCCGGACCAGTATCGCGTGTACGGCTACCGGCGTCGGCGTAGCGTGATCGGCATGAGCAACCTCGACGTGCATCCCGCAGCCACGGTGGTAGGCGGCCGTGAAGATGTCTCCGCTCGGCCGGTGCATGAGCTGCTGACCGGAAAACTGGTCCAATTGGGGGAAAGTACGCAGGTGCGCCGCCTGCTGCCGACCCTCGGACGGCGGATGGTGGGCGCGTGGTGCTTCGTCGATCACTACGGCCCGGACGACATCGGCGACTCGACGGGCATGCACGTGCCGCCGCATCCGCACACGGGGTTGCAGACGGTCAGCTGGCTGCACGACGGGGAGATCCTGCACCGCGACAGCCTCGGCAGCGTCCAGACGCTGAGGCCGTATCAGCTCGGCCTGATGACCGCCGGTCGCGCGATCGCGCACGCCGAGGTCTCTCCGCGCGAGCATCCCCGGCTCCTGCACGGCGCGCAGCTGTGGGTCGCCCTGCCCGACGGGCACCGCAACACCGCGCCGAACTTCGAGCATCACGCGACGCTGCCGGTCGTGGACGCCCCTGGCCTGCGAGCGACGGTGATCCTCGGCGAGGTGGACGGCGCCGCGTCACCCGGCACGACGTTCTCGCCGCTGGTCGGGGCGGATCTCGCGCTCGACGCGGGAGCGGACGTACGGCTGCCGCTGGAGCCCGACTTCGAGTATGCGGTGCTGGCCATGTCGGGCGAGGCGGACGTGGACGGAGTGCCCGTGAGCGCCGGTTCGATGCTTTACCTCGGCTGCGGTCGCCGCGAACTTCCGCTGCGTGCCGCCGACACGTCCAGTGGCCTGATGCTGCTCGGCGGGGAGCCCTTCGAAGAGCAGATCATCATGTGGTGGAACTTCGTGGGCCGAACAGGGGATGAGATCAGTGCGGCGAGGGAAGCGTGGATGACCGGCGACCGCTTCGGGGAGGTGCGCGGATACGACGGCGACCGGTTGAGCGCGCCGCAGTTGCCGCCTACGCCGCTGAAGCCGCGCGGCCGCGTTCGGTAGTTCGCGTGCACTGGATCCATTATTAACAGGCCCATCGAAAGTGACCAGAGCGGCCAAAGTGATGGGGGTGACGGGAGTGACTGGAGCGGCGCAACTGGGGCATACCGCCGTCGCGACTCGGGATACGAACGATGCCACGGTCGGCCCGGCGACAGGTTTGGCCCGGCGATGGGCGATAGGTCAGTAATAGCCTGGTTGGTGTCTCAGCACTCGGTTCGGACTGTCCGGTGTCTCAGAACGCTTCCATCACGTCGTGCCGACACGGCACACTCGTGGCATGCTGGCCGCCCTTTTGCCTGGCTTACGCGAGTTCCGGACGCCGCTTGCCGTCGGATACGCATGGCTGATTACGCTCTGGCTTGCCGTTGGGTACCGAGCCCCTCGCTCTGATGCGGCTCACGGATTCCTCGCCGACGTATACCGCCTCGCGCATGCCGCCGGGCCGGTCGCGGTGGGTGTCGCGGTGAGCGTCGGAGCCTACCTGCTCGGCGTGATCGCCACCCGGCTCGGCCTGGACATCACCTACACACTCGGCGATCTGCTGCGCCGGACCCCGGTCGGCCCGGCTACTCCCGGTGCCCGCCGCGTGAACCGTCTGGCCAACGCCCTGACCCTCACGGTGGTGACGCGGCTCGCGGAACGGATAGTCGATGACGATGCGTTCCGCGCCAGCATGGTGGACCACGTGTCTCGCGACGACGATGCGTCTCGCGGCGTCTACGAATCGCAGCTGCTCAGGAATTACTGGGCGCGTGACGCGCACATCAGGAACAACCTGGCCGTCGACGAGATGGCGGGCGAACTGGGAACGGAACTCTGGGACATCGCCGCACGGCTGCGTGGCGCGGGCGACATCGCCGCGCTTGAGTACGACCGGCTGGTGTCCGAGGCCGACTTCCGCATCGCGATGTTCGGCCCGCTGGCGGCGCTGTGCCTTGTCGCGGCCATTCGATGGAACCCGCTGTGCCTCGTCGTGGTGCTGCCACTCATCACGCTGATCTACGCCGGGGTGGCAGCCCGCTCCGAGGCAGAGGAAGAGCTCGCGCAGGCACTCGCTTCCGGAAGGATCACCGACCCGGCCGTGGATCGGCTTGCCGTGGTGGCCCTGAACTACGTGGACCTGAACAACACCGAGACCGAACCGCCGCCTGCCGCCACGGCCGGAACCGGCGCCGCCGTGGCCGCCGTGGCCGCCTCGAACATTCCGGGGACACCGTCACCTTCGTCGTGACAACTCCTCTCATGGAGAGCTCGGAATCAGCGTGGCCACAAGTTGGTTTATGGTTCAACTATCTTGGTTCGGTAGCGTACCGGCTGGAGGCCACCGCGATGCCCGCTTACCCGATCACCCGCGCTGTGCAAGACCTGCAACCATCGCTTGACGTGCGCGATCCGGATAGCCGCCTGGCGACCCGGATGTCCTGGCTGGACTCGAAGCACTCGTTCTCCTTCGGCCGGCACTACGACGCGCGCAACACCCACTTCGGGCTGCTGCTGGTCAACAATGACGACGTGGTGCGGCCCGGCACCGGGTTCGAAACCCATCCGCACGAGGACATGGAGATCGTCACCTGGGTGCTGCGCGGTGCCCTGGTGCACCAGGACTCCGAAGGGCATTCCGGCGTGATCTATCCCGGCCTTGCCCAGCGGATGAGCGCGGGGCGTGGGATCCTGCACTCCGAGAAGAACGACTCATGGCGGCTGACCGGCGACGCGCCGCACACCGAGCCGGTGCACTTCGTCCAGATGTGGGTGGTGCCCGATCAGACCCGCATCGAGCCCGGATACGAGCAGTTGGAGATCGGCGACGAACTGCTGCGCGGCGGCTTGGTGCCGGTCGCCTCCGGCATGCCTAAGCACGACGGTGCGGCTGCCATCCGGATCAAGCAGAAGGACGCCGCGTTGCACGCCGCGCGGCTGGAGACCGGTCAGTCCGTCACGCTTCCCGCGGCGCCTTACCTGCATCTGTTCGTCGCACGTGGCGCAGTCGAGCTCGAAGGCGCCGGAACGCTCGGCACCGGCGCGGCGGCACGGATCACGGCCGGCGGCGGCCAGCGGGTGACGGCGCTCGAACCGTCCGAGATCCTCGCGTGGGAGATGCACGCACGCCTCGGTGTCGGCTGAGGTCCGGTCGGCTGAGGTCGGCGCACATCCGGACTCGATCTCGGCGGGTTGGGGCGGGCGCCGACACCCGCCCGGATGATCAGATTTCGATGACGAGGGTTACCGGTCCGTCGTTGACCAGCGCCACTTTCATGTCCGCGCCGAAGACGCCGAGCTCGACCCGGGCGCCGAGTTCCCGTAGCGCGGCGGCCGTCGCCGTCACCAGGGGCTCGGCCACCGGGCCCGGCGCTGCCGCCTGCCAGGTGGGGCGACGGCCCTTGCGCGCGTCGCCGTAAAGCGTGAACTGCGAGATCAGCAGGAGCGGCGCGCCGATGTCGGAACACGACTTCTCGCCTTCCAGGATCCGCAGTGTCCACAGTTTCGCGGCCAGCTTGCGGGCGTGGTCCGGCGTGTCGTCGTGTGTGACGCCGACGAGGACGCACAGCCCCGGCTCGGAGATCTGCCCGACGATCGCGCCGTCGACGCGCACCGACGCCTCGGTGACTCGCTGAACCACTGCTCGCATGGCGACGATCGTGCCATCCTCGCGGCCCTCGCCGCCTTTGTGGCGCCTGAACGCGGAAACTGTCACCGGCTGGGTATAGAACATAAGTACGAACAAATCGGCAAGGAGGATCGCGCGTGACGTCACCGACAATGACACCGAGCGCCGCCACCGACTGGCTCGGCGTGGCGCTCGCCCTGGCCGAACGCGGATTCGCCGTCTTCCCGCTGCGCCCCGGCACCAAGGTCCCCGCGGTGCGCGGCGACTGGGAGGGGCTGGCCGTGGCCGATCCGGCGCGGTTGCGTGAGGTCGGCTGGCCGAGCGGCGCCAATGTCGGTGTCGCCTGCGGCCCGAGCGGCTTGTTCGTCCTCGACCTCGACGTGGCCAAGGGTCCGAGCCCGGCCGACGAGACCGGCGGCTCAGGCGAGTCGACCGATGGAGCCGTCGTGCTGCGCGAACTCGCCGCGGGGCGGCCGATCCCGGACACGTTCACCGTCGCCACGCCGTCCGGGGGCACTCACCTGTACTTCCGGGCGCCATCGGCGCCGCGGCTGCGTAACACCGTCGCACGCCTCGGCCCACTGATCGATACGCGCGCGGTCGGCGGGTACGTGGTCGGCCCCGGTTCCACCATCGGAGGCAGGCGATACGAGATCGCGGCTGACCAGCCGGTCGCACCCGTGCCGCGCTGGATCGTCAGGGAGTTGATCGCCAAGGCGCGCGCCGCGGAGCTACCGGCTCTGCCGCCTCCGCCGATCGGCCGCCCCGGCGTCGCCGGATCGCGGCCTCCCGGCGTCGTGACTGCGGCCTACGGTGCCGCCGCGCTGCGCAACGAGGTCGAACGTGTGCTCGCCGCCCGGGTCGGCACCCGCAACGACACGCTCAACCGCGCCGCCTATGCGCTCGGCCGCCTGATCGGTGCGGGGATTCTCGACCGCGATCTTGCCGCCTCCGAGCTGTACCACGCCGCGCGCCGCGTCGGACTACCCGCTCGCGAATCCTCCTCGACGCTCGCCTCCGGCCTCGGCGCGGGCATCGCACGACCACGCTTCCCGGCTCGTAGCCGCCCGCTCGCCTCAGCCGCGCGAACTGTCGCCGCGTCGTTCCGGACTGGCGGTGAAGGCGAGGTGGAGCCGTCTGTGGCCGTGAATGAGGAGCATGAAGTGCGTCAGAGCTCTGGCGATGATCACATGATTCGCGATCAATTCGGCTCTGATGTGATGAACGCACTGCGAGCTGTCGACCGCGCGTATGACGCGGCGGCATTGTGCGCCGCGCCATTGGTCTTCAGCCGGGAGTGGCGGCGAATACGCGCACTCGTCGACGCCCTGCGTGACTTGCGCGACTCACCAAGGTCGAGCCCGGTGGACGTACGGCGCGCCGCGTCGCTGTGCGAAGCCGTTTCCAGCCTCGCCGGCGCGCTTCCCGCGACTTTGGTTTTACCTGGACGCAAACGTGCCCGCTCGCCGCTGGGCAACGCTCTGCGTGACGTGAAGCGAGCCGCCGATGCCGCGATCGACACGCTCGCCCGAGCTGACGGCCAGACGGTACATGTCGGCGATATGGGCATTGGCGCACGTGCGGGTACTGGCGCGGTCGCCGTTGCTGTCGGTAGCGGCGCTTAGGCTGAGATCTGGTTAGGCGAGATGATGCAACAAAGTCAATGCGGTAGAAGGCAGTGCAGCGCAAGCTGCGGTGAAAGTTGCATGGCGGTCGCAGTGCGAGCCGCGGCAGGAGAGAGCAGGAGACTGGATGTCCGGACGGGACACACGCCATCGGCTGCCCGTCGGCTCGGCTTGGGGCGAGATCGACTCGCCGGTCGGGCCGCTGGGTGTCGTCGTGACGCCGGTCGGCCTGCTGTGCCTCGGATTCTGCTCGTTCGCCTCGCTGGCCGGGGCCTTCGCGACACCGGACGGGTCGGACGCCGGGCCGGTGCCGCTGCTCGGCCACGGACTCGGTGCGCAGGTCGCACAGGAGCTGCGGGAGTACTTCTCCGGGCAGCGCAAGAACTTCACCGTCCCGATCGACTGGTCGCTCACCTCCGGTGTGCAGCGCTCGATCCTGGCCACCCTGCGCGCCGAGGTCCCGTACGGCAGCACCGTCGGCTATGGGGACCTCGCGCTGCTGGCCGGGCGGACGCTCGGCGCCTCGCGCCTGGTCGGCACCGTGATGGGCGGCAACCCGGTGGCGATCGTCGTCCCCTGCCACCGGGTGATCGCGGCCGGCGGCGCAATCGGCGGCTTCGGCGGCGGCCTGGAGGCCAAACGGTGGCTGCTGACCCTCGAAGGCGCCTTGCCACCGACCCTCTTCTAAGTCTTGTACTAACCTCTGTCCGATTCAGAGCCGGGCAGCCGTTTTGTCCGTTTGATCCCTGTGCCGCCAACCGCCGGATCGCGTGTGCGCGCATCGGCGGTCAGCGGGCTGACCTGCGCAGACGGTTGAGCAGGCCTCTGACGCGTCAGTGCCCTTACCGTGTCGCGCGCACGTTCGGGGAAGAGGGCCGCAGCACTGGCACACTCTTGCCAGTTTCTCCACGCAACGCGAGCACTTGATCCCGGACTGTTAGCTTCCTGAACACTGCGTTCTGAGACCTGGGTTCTCTCGGAACTGCCGAGCGGAGGGATGGGGATGTTAATCCGATTCACCGACCGTACCGTCGGGCCGCCGGCCGGTGTCATCCGGGCGCGGCGGATCCGCCACCTCCGGCAGGACGAGGCCGTGGTCGAACTGTCCAGCCTGCCCGACGCGGAGTGGGCGCTGCTGGCCGCGTGCGCCAGTCCCGACTGGGACCTCCCGATCGACGCGAGCATCCCGCAGCTGATCGCCGAACAGGTCTGCATCAACCCGGACGCGGTGGCAGTCGTCGCGGACGGCGAGGAGATGAGCTACGCGCAGTTGTGGACGCGCGCCGGGGCGGTCGCCGCCCGGCTGCGTCTCGCGGGGGTGCGCCGGGGCCATCTGGTGGGCCTGTGCTGCGAGCGGCCGTCGGAACTCGTCGTCGGAATGCTCGGCATCCTGCGCTCCGGCGCGGCCTACGTCCCGATGGACCCGAGCTACTCGGCCGAGCGCCTGACCTTCATGCGCGAGGACATCGGCCTGCGCGTCATCGTCGCCGAGGCGGGCATCGAACTGCCCGCCGGGGCATACCGCAAGGTGATCGTCGACTCGGAGCCCGTGCCGCCGGCCGACATCGAGGCGGACGGGTTGTTCGAGGACGACCCGTGGGCCGCCGGACCCGACGACCTGGCGTATCTCAGCTACCCGGCGGGGCCGGGCGAGTCGCCGACCATCATGGCCTCGCATCGCAACGTGCTGAGCCTGCTCGACGCCACTCGCCGTTTCGGCTGACCAGCGCCCGATTCGTCGTGACTGCTGAACCGGTTGAGTAAACGGGCGAGCCGCGCCCTTGTTCCGTCCCCGTCGAACTGCGGCCCTACTCCACACTGCATGCCTGCACACACTGTGAACTGCTGTGAATCGCTGCGCTACGAACTACGTGCGCTGATCAGAGCTACTGGACAGGCGCCGAAGCAGCGCCCGATCCCGTCCCGATACCGGCCGGTGCCGCAGCGGGCCCGGCCGGAATCCGGAGCAACGATCAACGCTTGGCCGCGCCGGGCGGCGCGGCCTTCGGCTCACACCAGCCCGCGCCGCGCCGCCTGGACTCCGACCTGGAATCGGCTCGTCGCGCCGAGGCTCTCCATCAGCGCCGCCACCCGGCGGGCGAAGGTGCGCCGGCTCATGTGCAGCTGGGCGGCCGCGTGGTCGTCAGTGACGCCGTTGCTCAGTACCTGGAGTATCTCGCGCTGCTCCGCGGTGACCTGGCCGGGCGGCGGGGTGTTCGGCGGCTGCCCGCACGCCGCGGCCCACGCCAGATCGAAGGCGACGGCCAGTGAACGGGCGGCTACCACGTGCGCCTGCGGTGCCAGCCGGCCGGCCATCGGGTGGCGCGGGTCCGGGTGCGGCATGTAGAGCACCGAACGGTCCCGGACGATCACCGGGTAAGGCAGGCTGAACGTGGTGGGCGCCGCGGTCCCGAGCCGGGTGAGCGCCGGGAACGGGGCCGGCTCGCCCGGGCGCGCCGGACCGTGCAGGACCCTGACGGTCAGGCCCTGGCGCAGCAGCTTGGTGAACAGGCCGGGTGGCACCATCCGCTCGAACAGCCAGGGCTCCGGGACGAGCGCGATCAGCTCCTCCCTGGTCAACTCCTCAAGCTCGGCGCCGAGCAGCGCCGCGGCGGCGCGCGTGGTGCCGACCACGCTGGTGCGGCCGGGGATCGGCTCGCCGTGGCGGAACGCCGCCAGGGGTTCGCGGCGGTGAAGCCGTACGGGTGGGGAGATCGTCTCGGTCATCGCAGTCAGTCCCAGATCAAGTTGGCGGGCGCAGTCGTGGCGGAGGCGACGGCCGCGGTGGACGCGGCGGCGGGCGCGATGGCGGCCGCGGTGAGCACGGCCGGGGCGGCCGAGACGAGAGTGGCGGCGACCAGCAGGCCCGCGGAACGGGGGAGACGCTTCATGGGGAATGCCTCTTTCACACAGAGTGAATTCCGGGTGGGGGTGTTGGAACGGGGTTTTTTCGAAGCCCGCGGTGCCTCGGAATACCGCTATCCGAGGCAGGATTTTGCCGGAGCGGCGCCGCTCCTGTCACCCTTCCGTGCTGACATGACCCTGCGGTGGCAGCAAGCTGTTGGCCGCCTTTCACACTCCCAGAAGGATCTCCTCGGCGCCCGGCACCAGGCCCGCGCCGCAGTAGTCCATGGACCAGCCTTCCAGCTCCGGACAGCTGCTCAGGGCGCGCATGCAGAGATCCGCGGTGGCCGACTCGGCGGCGGCCAGATCCGGGTGGCAGACGAAGAACGCCAGGCGTGCCTCGCGGGTGTCGGTCTCCGCGTAGAGGTGCTCCAGACAATCGTCGGGATCTGCGATATCCGTCAAAAGCCGGCGAAGATCGTCAGCGCTAATGGTGGCGTCCTGCACGGTCAACCGCGAATTGATGAGATACATATTTCCGATGTTCCGTCAGACGAAGGCTATGGGCCAGGATTTCGGTGTGGCAGAATCTTGCGGTGCAGGGACCTGCACGCTTCACTGAGGAGCAACCGATCGTTGGGGGCTTGCCATGCTGGAAGCACTGGGCGTCAGTCTCGACGCGGAGCGCGTATATAAGGCCATGCTCGCCGAGCCTCGCGTGGGCGTCGTGCAGCTGGCCGACCGGCTCGGCTTTCCGACCGAGCGGGTGCGCGACAGCCTCGACGAGCTCGCGAAGCTTTCACTGCTGCGCCCCTCGTACGAGTCCCCGGGCGGTCTGCGCCTGGTCAGCCCGGAGGTCGGCCTCTCCCATCTGCTGGCCGAGCGCGAGGCCGAGCTGCTGGAACAGCAGCGGCAGATCGCGGCCAGCCGCGCCGCGGTCGCCGCGGTGGTGGCCGACTACGCCGACCTGCATCCCTCGCGCCAGCACTCGGACATCGAGCAACTGGTCGGCATCGACGCGGTGCGCTCGTGGATCGAGGAGCGCGCGCACGTCGGCCTAGCCGAGGTGATGACGTTCTCCCCGGGCGGCGCGATGAGCGAGCAGAGCCTGGCCGCGGCCCGGCCGCTGGACCAGGAGGCGTTGGCCCGCGGCACGAAGATGCGGTCGCTGTATCTGGACAGCGTGCGCAACCACCCGCCGACGATCAACTACCTGCGCTGGCTGGTCGAGCAGGGCGGGCAGGTGCGCACCACCGCGACACTGCCGCTGCGCATGATCATCTTCGACCGGAAGCAGGCGCTGATCCCGGTCAATCCGGAGCACAGCAAGACCGGCGCGGTCGTGCAGCGCGGCCCCGGGATGGTCGCCGCGCTCTGTGCGCTGTTCGAGCAGATGTGGCAGACCGCCCGGCCGGTGGGCGAGGAGCGCCAGCGTGACGACCAGGGCCTGACCGGCCAGGAGCAGGCGGTGATCAACCTGCTGGCCGAAGGCTGGACCGACGACGTGATAGCCCGCAAGCTCGGGGTCTCCGTGCGTACCAGCCGCCGGATAACCGCCGAGCTGACCCAGCGCCTCGGCGCGCGCAGCCGCTTCCAGGCGGGGGCGCGCGCGGTCGAACGTGGCTGGATCAAGCAGATCTGACCCGGCGTCGACCAAGGCTCAGAGCTACGGTACGGGACAGGTCTGCCGGATCGAGGGTTCGGCCGGGGTCGGGGGTCGATGCTCAGCGGTCGTCGGCTGGCGGTCAGCCCGGGTCTGTGCCGACTGATTGCAGCAGGCCCCACACGAATTCGGCCGTCGCGGCCACTGGCACGCCGTCGGCTCCGGGGGCGGTGAGCAGCGTGGTCCAGCGGCTCGGCGCGGAACCCTCGCGATGGCGCACCGGCGCGAATGCTCGCTCCACGTCGCCGATCACGCATGACCACGGCGTCAGATCACTCAAACGAGTCAACTTCGGCGCGGGCACGGCGGGATCGCGCACGAGCATCTCGCTGAGCATCGCCGCGCCCGGCCCGGTCAGCGCTTCGTAGCGCAGGTCCGGCCACAACGGCAGCAGCCAGTGCGTGGCCGTGCAGACCAGGTCGCCGAATCGGCGCTGCTCCTGCGATACGGGCTCACCGAGAAATCCGTGTAATACCGGCAATCCACCGCGATAGTAGCGAGAGCGGATCATCCGCTGATAGTGCGCATTGATCTCACGCATTTCGGTCACGCTCGCGTCGAGCTGCACGCGCGCCCGCTCGACCAACTCCGGCTGGTAGTCGGCCATCCTGCGCAGCAGCACGAGTTGGAACTCGCGTACTGAGATGTGGATCGGCGCGGTCGGCGGCACCGATCCAGCATAGGGCGGCCGAGGTCAGTCCTCGTGCGCACGGGCGAACTCCAGCACCCGGCGCCACACGTCCGCGCACTCCTTCTCGAACGTGGCGGCATCCGCCTCGAAGAAACCGTGGGTAGCGCCCGGATAGGTGACGAGCTCGCGGAGGTTTCCGGCTGCCGCGAGGGCTTCGTCGAACGCCGTGACCATGCTCGCCGGGATCCCGTCGTCGGCTCCGCCGAACATCCCCAGGATCGGTGCCGTCAGCTGTGGCGCGAGCTGGATCGGGCCGGGCGCGCCGTTCAGCTCGTCCGGAAAACCGTACAGTCCGATCGCTCCGGCTAGGCCGAAGCGGTGATCTGCCGTCAGGAAGGCGAAGCGCCCGCCCATGCAGAAGCCGAGCGAGATCACGTTCCGGCAGCTGCCGCCCCCGGGCCCGCGCAGGTGGGCTATACCGGCGTCGAAGTCGGCGTAGAGGCCGTCACGGGTCAGCGCGCGCAGATGCGTCATGAGGTTCGGCAGCTCGGCGAACTCGGAGGGGCGCGCACGGCAGTCGGGGCCCGCGCTGCGGCCGAAGTAGTCGATCGCGAGCGCCGGCAGGCCCTGTTCGGCAAGACGGCGGGTGAGTTGTTCATAGAACGCGGACAGCCCACGATTGTCGGGCAGCACGAGCACACCCGGGCCGGACGGCTCGGCGGGCAGTGAGCGGAATGCCGCGCACGGCGCGCCGTCGGCGGCTGTCAGCAGGAGCTGCGCGCTGGTCGTGGCGGTGATCGGTGGGCAGTAGAACGGGGGAGCGGCATCGGCTTCATAGCACATGCCGTCATGTTAACCATAGAAAGTGACACTATATCACATATAGATATTGTTAGCTAGATTGAGAGGATTTCGATCCGATCACCGACAGTGGTCGAATCGTGGTGATCGAATCGCAGGGGTCGATTCACTGGTATCGGTTCACTGCGGTCGGTTCACTGTGGTCGATTCATCGGGGCCGAATCGCGGCGGCGCGATCATGAGTCCGATCACAGGGTTGAGCACGTGGTCGATCTCGGGGTCGATCACAGCGTGACGGTCGTGGCGATAATGAGGCGGTGAGCGCACAGGGTGACGGCGATGCGGATACCCCGGTGGCGGCGGGTCGCAGAAAGGCCGGCCGGCGGCCCGGCGGTCCGGACACCCGGCAGAACATCCTCGACGCGGCGCGCGCCGAGTTCGGCGCCCGCGGTTACGAGAACACCAGCATGCGGGCCATCGCCAGGTCCGCCGACGTGAATGCGGCGCTGCTGCACCACTACTTCGGCACAAAGGACCAGCTCTTCCTCGCCGCGCTGGACTTTCCGCTCCAGCCGCGCGACCTGGTCGCGCAGGTGGTGGGCGGCGGCCGCGACCTGGTCGGCGAGCGGCTGGTGCGTTTCGCCTTGGCGCTGCTGGAGAATCCGGCCGCACGCGAGCGGGTGCTCGCGGTGGTGCGCGCCGCCGCGACGAACGAGCAGATGGCCCGGCTGATGCGCGGCTTCATGGAGCGCGAGGTGGTCGTCCCGATCGCCGCCGCGCTCGCGCTCCCGCGCCCGGATCTGCGGGTGGAACTGGCGATGACCCAGATGGTGGGCCTCATCATGGGCCGCTACGTCATCGGGGTCGAACCGCTGGCCTCGGCACCGGTCGACGAACTCGTTCCGCTGCTCGCGCCCACCCTCCAGCGCTACCTGGCCGGGTGACGAGGGCGCGGGCGCAACATCTCGAAGGGTCGTTGACAGAATGGCGGCGCCCTCGGGAAACTAACCGCATGATTAATTTCGCCGTGGAGATCCGCGGCCTGCGGGTGGTGCGCGGCGGCCGGGCCGTGCTGGACGGAGTCGATCTCGACCTCGCACCCGGCACCGTGACCGGTCTGCTCGGGCCCAGCGGCTGCGGCAAGACCACGCTGATGCGCTCGATCGTCGGCGTGCAGAAGATCGCGGGCGGCGAGGTGCGGGTACTCGGACACCCCGCCGGACACGCGGCGCTGCGCCACCGGGTCGGCTATGTGACGCAGGCGCCCTCCGTTTACGCGGACCTGTCGATCGCCGAGAACCTGAACTACTTCTCCGCGGTCCTCGGCAGGTCGCGCGACGACGTCGCACGCGTGATCGAGCACGTCGGCCTCGGCGGACGCGAGCGCGACCTGGTGGCCCGGCTCTCCGGCGGGCAGCGCGCCCGGGTGTCGCTGGCCGCCGCGCTGCTCGGCGCGCCCGAACTGCTCGTGCTCGACGAACCCACCGTCGGCCTGGACCCGGTGCTGCGCCGCGAACTGTGGGACCTTTTCCACGAACTCGCCGCCGCGGGTGCCGCGCTGCTGATCTCCAGCCACGTCATGGATGAGGCATCACGCTGCGGCCACCTGCTGATGATGCGCGACGGCGCGATCATCGCCGACGACACACCGCAAGCCCTGCTGGAGCGCACCGGCGCCCGCGAGATCGAAGGGGCCTTCCTCGCTCTCGTCGCGGGCCGCGAACAGGCGCAGGTAAGCGCGCAGTCCAACGAATCCGAGTCGGTGAAGGGAACCCTCCGATGACCGCGACCTCCGCGACCGGATCCGCACCCGCCCCCGGGCGTCTCGGCGCCGCCCGCGCTGGAACGCGGCGCACGCTGGCCACCGCGCGCAGGGTACTGACCCAGCTGCGCCACGACCCGCGCACGATCGCGCTGCTGATCGTCGTGCCCTGCGTTCTGCTGCTCCTGCTCAAGTACATGTACGACGGGCAGCCCCAGGTTTTCGACCGGATCGGCGCGCCCTTGCTCGGCATGTTCCCGCTGATCGTGATGTTCCTGGTCACCTCGGTCGCGACGCTGCGCGAGCGGTCGAGCGGCACGCTGGAGCGGCTGTTGACCATGCCGCTGGCCAAGCTCGACCTTTTGCTCGGCTACGCCCTGGCGTTCGGTGCGCTCGCCCTGTTGCAGGCAGCGGTCGCGTTCGGCGTGACGCTCGGCGCGCTCGGGCTGCACGTGGCCGGACCCACCTGGCTGCTGTTCGTGGTCGCGGTCGGTGATGGGCTGCTGGGCACCGCACTCGGGTTGTTCGTCTCCGCCTTCGCCGCCACCGAGTTCCAGGCCGTGCAGTTCCTGCCCGCTTTCATCCTGCCGCAGTTCCTGCTGTGCGGGCTTTTCACGCCGCGCGATTCGATGGCGGCGGTGCTGCGCTGGATCTCCGACGTCATGCCGCTGTCGTACGCCGTCGACGCGATGACCAGGCTGACCGACCAGTCCGGGGTCAGCGGCCTGATCGTCAGGGATCTGGTGGTGATCGGCGGGGCGGCCCTGGTCGCGCTCAGCCTGGGTGCGGCGACTCTGCGCCGCCGCACCGCGTAGCCGTTGCCCCTGGTCGGCTACGCGGCGCGCGGCGTCAGGCGTGTGTTTTGGTCCTGTCACGGCGCGCCCACAGCGGCGCGACGAACGCGATCAGCACCATCGCGATCCCGATTTGCAGGATGTGGCGGATCCAGTCGACGCCGCCGGTGTGCCGTACGCCGATCCAGGACGCGATGCCGTTGCCGAGGAACGCCCCCGCGATGCCGAAGAGCACCGTCAGCCACAGCGGAATGGCCTGCTTGCCCGGAAGCAGCATCCGCGCGATGACGCCGATGACCAAACCGGCGATGAGTGACCACAGGATCTGGAACATGCGACCAGTTTCGGCACGGCGGCCGGTTGGCGCCGCGTCAGAGGTCCGATCGGGTGAAATGCGTAGCAGCGCGCCGTGATGCCGTGATGATGAGGAGACGGTGCCGATCAGGAGACAGTGGCATTCGACAGCGACATTCAGCAGACAGTGACGTTCAGGACAGCGCGAAGCCGGACACTGCGGCCAGCACGCCGAGCACGCCCGCGCCGATCAGCGCGCTGACCACGTCGCGCCGCAGCACCAGCAGCCACACGCCCGCCGCGGCCAGTACGACGAACTCCCATGGCTCGGCCAGCACGAGACCGAGCGTGATCGCCGACCCGCCGATCGCCCCGATGGTCGCCGGTCCTGCTCCGTCGAGGAAGGCCTGCACGTCGGCGCTGCCGCGCAGCCGGTCGAAGCGTCCGGCGCCGAACAGGACGAACACGAACGACGGCGCGAACGCGATGAACGCGGCGAACAGCGCGCCGAGCACGCCCGCCGCCGCGTATCCGACCACGGCGACGGTCTGCACGACCGGTCCCGGGGTGATCTGGCCGAGCGCGACCGCCGTGGTGAACTGCGCCGCGGTCAGGTAGTGGTAGTGGTGCACCGCGTCGGACTGCATCAGGGGGATGATGACGAAGCCGCCGCCGTAGGAGAGCGCGCCGACCTTGAACGCGGTCCAGGCCAGCCCGCCGAGCCCGCCGACCATGGGCGTCCCGACCGCCAGCAGCGGCCAGAGCATCGCACGAGCCTGAAGCGCAGGGCGCCGCCGCCATACGACCTCCGCAGCGCCGCACCCGAGCAGCACCAGCACGAGAAACGGGCCGATGAGGATCGCCGCCACGGCGCCGACCACCAGGTACACGGCCCAGCGCGTGCGCTGCCCCGGGCGGTGCGCGCGGCGGCGGCTGGCCGGAAGCAGCGTCGCCGCGGCTTGCAGGGCCACGGCTGCGACGGCGGCCCCGGCGCCTGCTGCCGCGCCGCGCACCCACAGCGGCGGATGCCCGGCCAGGAACAGCGCGGCCAGCCCGATGATGATCACCAGCCCCGGCGCGATGAAGCACAGTCCGCCCACCATGGCCCCGGCCGCGCCGCGCAGCGACCAAGCGCAGAAGATGGCCAATTGAGTCGAGGCCGGGCCCGGCAGCAGGTTGGTCGCGGCGATGCCGTCCTCGAACCGCTCGGGCGCGAGCCAGTGCCGGTCTTCCACGCACAGCCGGCGCAGCAGCGCGATGTGCGCGGGCGGTCCGCCGAAGCCGATCAGGCCGATCCGCGTCCACTCCCGCGCGATCAACGCCAGCCCGACCCGTTCACCGGTGGTCGTGGCGGGCCCGTGCAGCGTCTGGGAATCGGTCACGAGTACGTCCTCGGCTGTCGGCACTTGTGGTGTCAGACAATGCCAGACGATACCCGTACGTCGAAGGGCCCCGATGCCAAGACCTCCATGGTCTCCGTGTCGGTTTGACAGCCGGTTGGTGCCACCGTCGGGCATCACCTGCGGGCATAATGTGGAGGCGTGAAAAAGCTGATCAACGCGCCCGACGCCGTCGTCGCCGACGCGCTCGCGGGTCTGGCAGTCGCGCACCCCTCGCTCTCGGTCGACGTGGAGAACCGCGTGGTGCTGCGCGCACAGCGGGCCAGTCGCGGAAAAGTCGGGCTGGTCAGCGGGGGCGGATCCGGCCACGAGCCGTTGCACGCGGGGTTCGTCGGCTACGGGATGCTCGACGCGGCCTGCCCCGGCGAGGTGTTCACCTCCCCGGTGCCCGACCAGATGCTCGCCGCGGCGCGGGCGGTCGACGGCGGGGCCGGGGTCCTACAGATCGTCAAGAACTACACCGGCGACGTGCTCAACTTCCAGATGGCCGCGGAACTGGCCGCCGACGACGGCATAGAGGTCGGCTCCGTCCTGGTCAACGATGACGTCGCGGTCGAGGACTCGCTTTACACAGCGGGGCGGCGCGGTACTGGGGCGACCGTGTTCGTCGAGAAGATCGCGGGCGCACTGGCCGAGCAGGGAGCGGCGCTGGCCGAGGTCACGGCCATCGCCGAGGAGGTCAACGCCCGCACCCGCTCCTTCGGCATCGCACTCGGCCCAGCCGTCACACCCGCTTCGGGCAAGCCGGGATTCGCTCTCGGCGACACGGAGATCGAGGTCGGTGTGGGCATCCACGGTGAGCCGGGGCGACGCCGCGATGCCATGGCGCCCGCCGCACAGCTCGTGCACGCGGCGCTCGACGCGATCAACGACGACATGCCGTTGAGCGGCGACGTGCTGGTCATGGTCAACGGCTTGGGCGGTACACCGCTGATCGAGCTCTACGTCGCATATGGCGAGGTACACCGCCAACTCGCGGACAAGGGCGTGCGGATCGCGCGCAACCTCGTCGGCAACTACATCACCAGCCTTGAGATGCCCGGCTTCTCTCTGACGGTTTGCCGACTGACCGACCGGCTCACCGAGCTGTGGGACGCTCCCGTGGAAACTCCCGCGCTGCGGTGGGGGCGGTGAAACCGGTGACGACCCCCGACGAACCTGTCGCCCTCGACACGGCCTTCTTCGTCGCCTGGATCACGAAGGCCGCACAGGCGATCGAGGAGCACCTTACCCGCCTCGGTGAGCTCGACGCGGCGATCGGCGACGGCGACCACGGCACGAACCTCGACCGGGGATTCGCCGGCGTGCTGCGCGTGCTGGACACCACCTCGCCGCGCACCCCCGCCACGGTGCTCGCGCTCACCGGCACGACCCTGATTTCGAAGGTCGGCGGCGCGTCCGGACCGCTGTACGGGACCGCGTTCCGGCGCGCGGGCAACGCCCTGGGCGATGCGGAGCGGATCGACCTGCCCGGCCTCGCCGCGGCGCTGGAGGCCGCGCTCGCCGCGATCCGCAAGCTCGGCGCCGCGCGTGACGGCGACAAGACGATGGTCGACGCGTTCGTGCCCGCAGTGGCCGCGCTGAACAAGGCCGCGGCTGACGCGGTGCCGCTGGTTGCCGCCCTGGACGCCACCGTCGCCGCGGCCGAGGCCGGCGCGCAGGCGACGATCGCCATGCAGGCGGTCAAGGGCCGCGCCAGCTATCTCGGCCCGCGCAGCGTCGGCCATGAGGATCCTGGCGCCGCGTCCACGGTGCTGATCCTCACCGCGCTGCGTGACACAGCCCGCGAGGCCTCGGAATCTGGCGCGAGCGGTGAGCCGGGAGTGAACGGTGACTAGGGAGCCAGCCGCGCTCGTCGGGGCAACGGTTCCCGACACCGTGGCCTCACCCACGACCACGCCCGTGTTTCCCGCCCCGGCCGCCGCGTCGGAACCCATCACGATGCCCGAATCCGCCTCCACGCTGCCGCCGCTGCGCCCGCTCGTCGGTATCGTCCTGGTCTCGCACAGTGCGCTGCTCGCCGAGGGCGCCGCCGAACTGGCACGTCAGCTCGGCGGCGGCGAAGTGCCGGTGGAATCGGCCGGGGGACTGCCCGACGGCGGCATCGGCACCAGCATCGAGCTGATCGAGCAGGCCGTGCGCGCCGCGGACCGGGGCGCCGGCGTGGTCGTCCTCGCCGATCTCGGCAGCGCCGTGCTGACCGTCAGACTCCTGCTCGACGACGCGGACACGCTCCCGGACACGGTCGTCCTGGCCGACGCCCCGTTCGTCGAAGGCGCGGTCTCGGCCGCGGTCGCGGCCTCCTCGGGCGCGAACGCCGAAGCAGTGCGCACCGCGGCGGAAGAGGCCCGCGGCTTCCGCAAGCTCTGACGTCCAGGCAGCGGCAGGCCCCGGTATCGCCGTAGTGGGAACGAGCGGGGGACCGGCAGTGGCATGCTGGGGCCGTGACAGTGAACGTCGTTCTCGAACCCGCCGCCGACCGGCTGGACCTGCTGGCCGCCGCGACCGCCAAGGCCCTCGCCGACCTCGCCGCAGTCCTGCCGCTCGACCAGGTCAGCGTCGGCGCTATCGACCCCGCGCTCGCGGACACCGCCGCCTTCTGCGCCGAATACGGCGTGGACTTGGACGAGACCGCCAACTGCGTCGTCGTGGCCGCCAAACGCGCCGGCCAGACCACCTACGCGGCCTGCCTCGTGCGCGCCACCACCCGTGCCGACATCAATGGCCTGACCCGCCGCCACCTGGGAGCGCGCAAGATCTCCTTCGCGCCGATGGACGACGCCGTCGCGCTGACCGGCATGGAGTACGGCGGCATCACCCCGATCGGCCTGCCCGAGGGCTGGCCGATCCTGATCGACGACGCGGTGGCCGCCGTGCCCCGGGTGGTCGTGGGCTCCGGCGTGCGCGGCTCGAAGATCTGGCTGCCCGGCTCGGCGCTCACCCTGCTGCCGGGCGCCGTCGTGCTGCCCGGCCTTGGCATGGTGGCGAACGGTGATGCGGCAGCCGGCAGTGATGCGTCACCGGGCAGCGACCCGCAGGGGGCATGAAGCCACCGGCGAACACGACCACGCTCGGGATGCCCGACTTCCGGCGCGGACGTGCCTTCTACCGCGAACCGGGCTGGCTGTGGTAGCTCGGAAGCGACAACTTCGCCGCCTTCGAGCCACCGCAGCGTCGTGCTCATGACATGGCGATCCGCTGGATATCGGCGGATCGCCATGTCAACGTCACTTCAGCGCATTGCCGGTATCACGTCTTGGCCGTACGCCCAGAGCGTCTGCTCCGGCTGGTCGTGCATGAGGTAGAGCGCGAACTGGTCAACGCCGATCTCGGCGAGTTCGGCCAGCCGCTCGCGGTGCGCCGACGCGGGGCCGAGCAGGCAGAACCGGTCCACGATCTCGTCGGGGACGAAATCCGCGGACGGGTTTCCGGCCCGGCCGTGGTGCGTGTAGTCGTAGCCGTCGCGGCCCTTGATGTAGTCCGTCAGCGCTTTGGGCACCGGGCCGTCCGCGCCGTAGCGGGTCACCAGGTCGGCCACGTGATTGCCGACCATGCCGCCGAACCATCGGGTCTGCTCGCGTGCGTGCTCCAAGTCCTCGCCGACGTACGCGGGAGCCGAGACGCACACGGTGATCGTGTCCGGGTCGCGCCCCGCCGCCTTCGCCGCCGCGCGCACCGTGCCGATGGTCCAGCGCGCGATGTCGGGGTCGGCGCACTGGAGCACGAAGCCGTCCGCCTGCTCGCCGACCAGCTTGAGCGCCTTGGGACCGTAGGCGGCCATCCACATCGGCAGCCGACCGCCCTTGACCCACGGGATGCGCACCATGGCGTTGCCCAGCTGCGTCTCCCGGCCCTCGGCGAGGTCCTTGACGGCGCGCATGCACGCACTGACCGAGGCCAGCGTCTCCGGCTTGCGGCCGATCACCCGCAGCGCCGAGTCGCCGCGGCCGATCGCGCAGATGGTCCGGTTGCCGTACATGTCGTTGAGCGTCGCGAACAGCGAGGCGAGCACCGACCAGTCGCGGGTGCCCGGATTGGTCACCAGCGGCCCGACCCGCATCCGCTCGGTGGCGGCCAGGATCCGCGAGTAGATGACGAACGGCTCCTGCCACAGCACCGTCGAGTCGAAGGTCCAGCCGTAGCCGAAGCCGAGCTGCTCGGCCTGGCGCATCGTGTCGATCAGGCGGGTCGCCGGCGGATCGGTCTGTAGGACGACGCCGAAGTCCATCTGCCGACTCCCTTCAGACGAGGTACTGGGACAGGCCGCGGGCGAGGAACCGGCCGTGGCCCGGCTTGCCGTGGAACGCGCCGCCGCGGATCACCACGGCGCCGCGGGAGAGCACCGTGTCGACCCGGCCGGTGATCTCCATGCCCTCATACGCCGAGTAGTCCACGTTCATGTGGTGCGTCTCGGCGCTGATGCTCTGGCGTGCCCGCGGGTCGTAGACCACGATGTCGGCGTCCGCGCCGGGGGCGATCACGCCCTTGCGGCCGTAGAGCCCGAACATGCGCGCCGGGGTGGTCGAGGTGAGCTCGACCCAGCGCTCCTTGCTGATCCGGCCCGCCGCGACCCCCTGGAAGATCAGGTCCATGCGATGCTCGACGCCGGGCATCCCGTTCGGGATCTTGGAGAAGTCGCCGCGGCCGAGCTCCTTCTGGTCCTTGAAGCAGAACGGGCAGTGGTCGGTCGAGACGACCGAGAGGTCGTTGCTGCGCAGGCCCTTCCACAGCGCGTCGACGTGCTCGCGCGGGCGCAGCGGCGGGGACGCGACGTACTTGGCGCCCTCGAAGTCCGGCTTGGCGAGATCGTCAAGGGCCAGATACAGGTACTGCGGGCAGGTCTCGGCGAACACGTTCTGCCCGCCGTCCCGCGCCTCGGTCACGGCGTCAAGGGCCTGCGACGCGGTGAGGTGCACGATGTACAGCGCCGCGCCGCTGACCTTCGCCAGCTGGATCGCGCGGCTGGTGGCCTCGCCCTCCAGCTCCGGCGGGCGGGTCAGGCCGTGGTACACCGGCTCGCCGTGCCCCTCGGCCAGCGCCTGCGCGACCAGCCGGTCGATCGCGATGCCGTTCTCGGCGTGCATCATGATCACTGCGCCGTTGGCTCGCGCGCGCTGCATCGCCAGGAAGATGTCGCCGTCGGTGGAGTAGAACACCCCGGGGTACGCCATGAACATCTTGAAGCTGGTGATCCCGGCGCCGACCGCCGCGTCCATCTCCCTGAGCGTGCCGTCGTTGACGTCCGAGACGATCGCGTGCAGGCCGTAGTCGATCGCGCAGTTGCCGTCGGCCTTGGCGTGCCAGGCGTCGATCCCGGCCAGCAGCGAGTTCCCCTTGCTCTGCACCGCGAAGTCGACGATCGTCGTCGTACCGCCCCACGCCGCGGCGATCGTGCCGGTCTCGAAGGTGTCGGAGGCGAAGGTGCCGCCGAACGGCAGCTCCATGTGCGTGTGCACGTCGATGCCGCCGGGCAGCACGTACTTCCCGGTCGCGTCGATCCGGGTGTCAGCACTCGACCGCCACGACTGCGCGAGCTCGGATCCGGGGTCGGCCAGGGCCGTGACGCTCTCGCCCTCGATCAGGACGTCGGCGGGCACGGAGCCGGTGGCCGACAGCAGCAGGCCGGAATGGATCAGGGTGCTCATCGGTCTGCTCCTTCTCAGGCCTCGGTCAGCGGGCCGTAGGTCTCCGGGCGCCGGTCGCGGTAGAAGGCCCACAGGTCGCGGACCTCCTGCAACCGGCCCATGTCCAGGTCGCGCACGACGATCTCCTCCTCGGTGTCCGAGGCGGCGTCGCCGACCAACTGGCCGCGCGGGTCGACGAAGTAGGACTGCCCGTAGAAGTCGTTCTCGCCCAGCGGCTCCACGCCGACCCGGTTGAGCGCGCCGATGAAGTACTCGTTTGCCACCGCCGCGGCCGGCTGCTCCAGCCGCCACAGGTACTGTGACAGGCCCCTGCTGGTCGCCGAGGGGTTGAACACGATGCGCGCCCCGGCCAGGCCCAGCGCCCGCCAGCCCTCGGGGAAGTGCCGCTCGTAGCAGATGTAGACGCCGATGCGGCCGACGGCCGTGTCGAACACCGGGTAGCCGAGGTTTCCGGGCCGGAAGTAGAACTTCTCCCAGAAGCCGCTCACCTGCGGGATGTGGTTCTTGCGGTGCTTGCCGAGGAGCGTGCCGTCCGCGTCGATCACCGCGGCGGTGTTGTAGTAGACGCCGGCCTGTTCGTGTTCGTACATCGGCGCGATGAGCACGACGCCGTTTTCCCTGGCGACCTCCTGCATCAGCCGGGTGGTCGGGCCGTCCGGGATCGCCTCGGTGTAGGAGAAGTACTCGCTCTCCTGCACCTGGCAGAAGTACGGACCGTAGAACAGCTCCTGAAGGCACACCACCTGCGCGCCCTGCGCCGCGGCCGCCTGTACGTGCGCCACCGCGTTCTCGATCATGGTCTTCTTCTCGCCGGTCCACTTCTGCTGGACCAGGGCCGCCCTGACGATCTCGGACACGCTCACCACGCCTTTCCGCACTCAATGCTCGGTTTCCATGAAAAGCTCGTCACTCGGCCGCCGCCACCGCGGGCTCCGGGAATGCCGTCGCCCGTGCCCGCCCCGGCGCGGCCAGCAGCAGGTACAGTACGAGACCCGAACCGAAGCCCACTGCCCAGCTGTACGAGTACAGCGGCTTGAGCAGCGGGATCAGCCCGCCCGCCGGGAACGGGCCGGCCGTGCCCGGCGCCGTGTACGCCCCGCCGACCGCGAGCAGCGCACCGACCACGGTGGCCGTGACGCCCTGCCAGTTCCAGCCGCCGGCGTACCAGTACGCCGCGCCGCGCCGGTACAGCGCGGCCGGGTCCAGCCGGGTGCGCCGCAGAAACCAGTAGCCTGCGACCAGCACTCCGGCGACCGCGCCGAGCACCCCGCCGTAGAAGTCCAGCCAGTCGAAGATGTACACGTGCGGGTCGCTCAGCAGCTTCCACGGCATCAGCAGCACGCCGACCACTCCGGCGATCAGGCCGCCCATCCGCCGGGAGATCAGCCGCGGCGCCAGGTTGGAGAAGTCGTACGAGGGGCTCACCACGTTCGCCGCGACGTTCACCGAGACGGTCGCCACCAGAAGGGTGACCAATCCGAGCGTCACGACGAACGGGTTGGAGAACTTGGCCGCCAGCTGCGTCGGATCCCAGATCGCCTTGCCGTAGATGATCGCGGTGCCGGACGAGATCATCACCGCGATCAGCGAGAAGAACGTCATGGTGGTCGGCAGCCCGAGCACCTGGCCCCAGAGCTGGCCGCGCTGCGAGCGGGAGAAGCGGGTGAAGTCCGGCATGTTCAGCGAGAGGGTGGCCCAGAACGCGATCATCGCCATCAGCGAGGGCCAGAACACCGGCCAGAACCTGCCGCCCCAGCCGAGCGCGGCCGGCTGCGAGAGCAGCGCGCCGACGCCGTGCGCCCGGTAGATCACCCAGCCGAGCACGGCGAGGAACACGATCAGCACGAACGGCGCGGCCCAGTTCTCGAAGCGGCGCAGGGTGTCCATGCCGCGCCAGATGATCGCCATCTGGATGACCCAGAACACGGCGAAGGCGACCCACAGCGTCCACGGCTGGCCGAGCACCGTGGAGGCGTTCGTCCACCAGGACCCGAGCAGCTTGCCCGCCACCACGCTGATGCCCTCGCCGCCGATCCAGGTCTGGATCCCGAACCAGCCGCAGGCCACCAGGCCGCGCAGCACCGCGGCCAGGTTCGCGCCCCGGATTCCGTAGAAGGCGCGGGCGAACACCGGGAACGGAATGCCGTACTTCGTGCCCGCGTGGCTGTTGAGCAGCATCGGCACCAGCACGATCAGGTTGCCGAGCGCGATGGTCACCAGTGCCTGCACCGGGTTCATCCCGGCGGCGATCAGGCTGGCCGCGAGGGTGTAGGTGACCAGGTTGTGCGACATGCCGATCCACAGCGCCGAGTAGTTGTACAGCGTCCAGGTGCGCTCGGCGATGGGGACGGGTAGTAGTTCGGGGTTGGCGTACGGGCTGTCGGCGAACTCACCCGGGTCGGCGAGCTCGACCGGACCCGCGGTGCCCGGCGAGGCCATGGCGGTGCTCCGATCGCGAGAGGGACGGGCCGGTCACCCCAGCACCTCGGCGCCGCCCGTCGAACGTGCCTGCGCAGCTGCCGAAATAGCTGGTGGAGGGCGTAATGATGCCCGATCCCGCGGATCGGCACACGACGCTTCGCGCTAAATCTTCCTGACGCCGCGCGCCGCGGTCCGGAACCGAGCGTAGTAGCGGTGACACGCGCCGTCGAGGATTCGTGCCTTTCTCCAGCGGCGCGCGCCTCTCGCAGGCCACGATGTCACTGCGACTTCACTCGTATCCCGGGACGGGCTTGCGGGCGTTGGCGATTGCTCCAATGGCGGAAGGTCGGCGCGGCGCCGGCAGCGGGATGTGACGTGCGTCACGCGCGTGCTCGTCGCCAGGAGCTGACGCGGTGTTGATCGGCCCAGTGTTGATTGGCCAAGCGCCGAGCAGGTCAGTGTCGATCAGGCCACTGCCAATCGGTACACCGCCAACATGGTCGGCCTCGACGTGCAGACGCGGCAGGACGCGGTCCAGCCAGGCCGGCAGCCACCAGTTCGCCCGGCCGAGCAGGTGCATCGCCGCGGGGACGAGCACCGTGCGCACGACGAACGCGTCCAGGGCGACCGCCGCGGCCAGCCCGATGCCGAACTCGTCGATGACCCGCTGGCCGCCGAACGCGAACGCGCAGAACACGCAGATCATGATGGTGGCCGCGGCGGTGATCACCCGCGAGGTCTCCACCTGGCCGATCTTCACCGCCCGCGCGTTGTCCCGGTGCCGCACCCACTCCTCGTGCATCCGCGAGACCAGGAAGACCTGATAGTCCATCGAGAGCCCGAACAGGATCGCCAGCATCATCACCGGCAGGAAGGCCTCCACCGGCCCGGCGCCGCCCATGCCGAGCGCGTCCGAGCCCCAGCCCCATTCGAAGAACGCGGTCACCACCCCGAACGAGGCCGCCGCGGCCAGCAGGTTCATCACCGCAGCGGTCAGCGGCACCAGCAGGCAGCGGAAGGCCAGCACCAGCAACACGAAGCCGAGCGCGGTGATCAGCCCGGCGAACAGCGGCAGCTTCCCGCCGAGCACCGCCGCGAAGTCCGCGTACGAGGCCGTCGCGCCGCCGACGTAGACCCGCAGGGTGCTGCCCGCCTCGGCGCCGGGGATGACCTTCTGACGCAGCGTCGCGATGAGGTTCGTGGTCTGGCTCGACTGCGGGGACGAGGCCGGGATGACGGTGACCACGGCGACCCGGCCATCTGTGGACCGCGGTCCGAGTGAGGCGCTTGCCACGCCTGGTGTCGTGCCGAGTGTGGTGACGAGCCTGGCGAGCGCCGCCCTGTCCCCGGCCGACGGGACGCCGGCCGCGAGGGTGAGGGGTCCGTTGATCCCCGGGCCGAAGCCCTCGGCCATCAGGTCGTAGGCCTTGCGCGTGGTGCTGCCCGCCGCGTCGCTGCCCGAGTCGGCCGCGCCGAGCCGCAGCGAGAGCGTCGGGATCGCGAGCAGCACCATCAGCAGCAGCGCGAGCAGGCTCACCAGGCGCGGCCGCCGCTCGACCGATCCAGCCCAGCGCCGCCACAGACCGCGCTTGTCCTCCGTGCCGTGCACGGCCGGATCCGCTGTGCCGTGCGCAGTTGTTGACGCCGTCGTGCCGTGTGCGTACGTCGGCTCAAGCACGCCGGTGCCGTTCGCCAGTCGCCGCCGCTCGCGTCGACTGAAGACCCGCGGCCCGAGCAGGCCGAGCAGCGCGGGCAGCAGCGTCAGCGCTGCCAGCACGGTGAACCCGACGGTGACCGACGCGGCGAGCGCCACTCCGTCCAGGAAACCGAGGCCGAGCACGATCATCCCGAGCAGCGCGATGCACACCGTGCCGCCCGCGAACAGCACCGCCCGGCCCGACGTGGTCACCGCCGTGCCGATCGCGTCGCCCAGCGGCTGCCCGAAGCGCAGCGCGCAGCGGAAGCGGGTGACGATGAAGAGCGCGTAGTCGATTCCGACGCCGAGGCCGATCAGCGCGCCGAGCGTCGGCGCGAAGTCCGCGACGCTCAGCGCGTGGCTCAGCATCCCGATCGTGAGCAGTCCGCCGCCGACGCCCGCGACTCCGGTCAGGATCGGCAGCGCCATCGCGAACAGCGAGCCGAAGGCCGCGAACAGCACGACCGCCGCGGCGAGGATGCCGACCAGTTCGCTGGTCGACGCGGGGCCCTGGCCCTGCTCCGTCTGCTGGATCGCGTCGCCGCCGACTTCGACGTCGAGCGTGCTCGTCGATGCCTGCTGCGCGCTCAGCACGAGCGTGCGCAGTTCGGCGGGCGACGGTGACGCGGTGCCTCCGGCGAGATCGACCGAGGCGTACGCGGTATGACCGTCCGCGCTGATCTGCTGTGCGCCGGACGCGGTGTACGGACTGGAGATCCCGGTCACGCCGGGCAGGTCGCCGAGCGATGTCAGCGTCCCGGCCATCCGCGACTCGACCGCCGAGTCACGCACCGAGCCGTTGCCCACGTGCCACACCACCGTCGCCGTGTCGCCGGTCTGCGCCGGGAACGCGGCGGCCAGCAACTCGTCCGCCTTCGCCGAATCCGTGTTCGCCGGCGAGAACGAACTCGAATACGCGCTGCCGGAAGTGAGCGCCGCGATGCCGAGGCCGAGCAGCACGGCGATCCAGACCAGCACGACGGCAAGCCGATGCCGGTGGCACCAGCGCGCGAGAGCGGTCACTCGGTCTCCCGGGGTCGAACAGCGAGTGTCGCGCGCGGTGCGGAAACGAGCTGTTGTGCGAAAAAAGGAACGAACTGTGCGCCATGCGATCGGGCAGCGCTGCGGCAACGTGTCAGGCCGCTGCATAAACAGGCTCGGCAGGCGATACCACTCAGCGCATGGTGCGCCGAACGGCACTTTCCGTGCGCCGAATGGTTGGCACCAGACCACGATGACACACCGAATCGGCCCGCAGGCTCGATCTGGGGGATTTCTTACGGATCCTTCATCCCGTCATGGTTCGCCCTGTCGCGCAGGTGACTCGTCGTGCTGTGCGTATGACGCTACGAACTCGCTCGGTAGCGCCAATAGGACGGTGTGAGGGTGGCGAGAATCACAACGCCGACCATCACGGCCAGCCCGCCCCCGGCGACCGCGGCGCGCGTTCCCGCGGCGGCGCCGGCGATTCCGTGTACCAGGTCGGCCAGGCGCGGCCCGCCCGCGACGACCACGATGAAGACTCCTTGCATGCGTCCGCGCATCTCGTCCGGGGCGGCACTTTGCAGGATCGCGCCGCGGAAGACCATCGAGACGAAGTCGGCCGCCCCGCCGAGCGCCAGGAACACGCAGGCGAGCGCCAGCGAACCGGTCAGCCCGAATCCGAGCATCGCCAGCCCCCACGCCACCACCGCACCGATCGTCATCGCGCCATGCCGCCGGATGCGGGTGAACGTCCCGGACAGCAGGCCACCGACCAGCGCCCCGGCCGGCATCGCGGCGAACAGCAGCCCGAGCGCGAGGTGATTGCCGCCGAAGGTGGTCGCGGCGATCTGCGGGAAGAGCGCGCGCGGCATCCCGAACACCATCGCGATCAGGTCGACCGCGAAGGAGAGCAGCAGCAGCCTGTTCGCACCGACGAACCGGAAGCCGTCGGCGACCTGGGTCCAGTCGGTGCGGCGCCCTGTGATTTTGGACAACGCTGTGATTTTGAACGGTACAGTGACTTTGGACGACGCTGTGGCATTGGACGGCATAGTGACTTTGGATGACGCGGTGACTTTGGCCGATGGCGTGGTCCCGGGCAACGACGCGGTCCCGGCCGGCGGCGGCAGCGCGGGCAGCCGGTAGACCGCCCAGATCGTGGCCGTCAGCCCCACCGCGTCGACGAGATACAACGTCGGCAGGCCGACGACCGGGATCAGAGCGCCCGCGACCATCGGCCCGAACAGCGCGCCCGCGAGCAACACCGTCGAGCTCAGGGCGTTGGCCGCGGGTAGCTGCTCCTCGGGCACCAGCCGGGGGATCGCCGAGCCGCGTGCCGCGGAGTTGACGCCGAACAGTCCCTGCTGCGCCGCGAGCAGCAGGATCAGCGGCCACACCGAGCGCAGCCCCGCCGCGGCCTGCGCCCAGAACGCCACCGAGGTCGCCGCGATCCCGACGTTGGTGACCAGTAGCAGCTTGCGCCGGTCCACCGCGTCCGTGACCGCCCCGCCCCAGAGCCCGAAGACGGCCAGCGGGACGAGCGCCGCGAAGCTCGCGATGCCGATCCATGAGGACGAGCCCGTCACGTCGTAGATCTGCTTGGGCACTGCCACCGCGGTGAGCTGGCTGCCCACGCTCGTGATCACGTTCGACCACCACAGGCGCCGATACGCCGGGTACCGCAGCGGTCGCGTGTCCATCGCGAGGCGGGACACCACGCTGCGCGCCCGAGCGGCCCGCAGCGTGCCGGTCGCGGACTCGTTGACGTCGGATGGCGGCTCTGGCCACTCGGACTGGTCCGCGGTCGGCGGTGCGACAGGGGTGGACATGGTACGGAATGCTAGCGGCTGTTGTCTGTTACGCATCCAGGCTTTGTTATGCACACCGATGGTGGCTATCCAACCGTCGCGCAGCCTTGCGACGCTCAGTGTCAGACGGGATGCTTCAACGTGAGCGCGGCCAGTTTCTCCGTCAGGCGCGTGGCAATGGTGTCGCGGTCGGCGCCCAACTCGACCAGCGTGCGTGTGGCCACCGACTCGGGATCCCGGTACAGCGCGAGCAGCAGGTGCTCGGTCCCGATGTAGTTGTGCCCGAGGCGCAGCGCCTCCTCGACCGAGCCGCGCAGCAACTCCATCGCCTCGGGGGAGTACGGCACGGCGGCGGTCGGCGGGGCGGGGTCGGCCACGGCCTGCATGCCCAACTGCTGCGCGCAGGATTCGAGGCTGATGCCGGTCTCGGTCAGCACCAGCGCGGCCAGGCCCTCGGCGGGGCCGAACAGCGCGAGCAGCATGTGCTCGGGTCGTACCGTCCCGTGCTCAAGCGCGTTTGCCTGCGCGGCCGCCACGCTCAGCACTTTGCGGGCCCGCAGGGTGAAGCGCTCGAAGCCGGGGGCGATGGCACCGGTGAAGCGCTTGTGCGCGGCCTGCTTGCTCACCCCGAGCACGCCGCTGATCTCCGACCAGGAGTGCCCGGCGCGGCGGGCCTGGTCGACGAAGTGGTCCATCAGCTTGTCGCCGAGTTGGGAGAGGTCGCCGGCGGTTTCCGAGGCCTGGGCGAGCTCGCCGAGTGGGCCGCCGGCGGGCGTGTCGGCGCGGACGGTGTCGATGAGTTCCTGGAGGTTCGGTGCGGGCATCATCATGCGTCAACCGTAGGGTGACGCCGGTAATTCGTCAACCCGGGATTGACGAAAGTCGGGCGGTGCGTCCTACTGTCGCGCGAACACGCCACCCGGTCCGAATACGAGCCGTGCGAAGCGGTCGCCCATCTTGCGGTACCCGGCCGCGTTCGGGTGGAGGTTGTCGGGCAGGTCGGCGAGGTCGTCCGCACTGAACAGCAGCCGCCCGTCGAGGTAATGCAGATTCGGGTCCTGCGACGAGCGCTCGGCCACGATCCGGGACAGCGTCTCGCGGACGACGCCGAGACTGAGCCTGCCCTCGGCGACCGTGGACGGCTCCGTGTCGGAGACGGCCCAGCGCTCTGCGGTAGCTGTTTGGGTGTCCCTGGTCGGCCCGGGCCTGTCCTCCACCGCCGGGCAGATGATCGGCGAGACGACCAGAAGCGCGGTGTCCGGGTGCCCTTCCCGGACGGTGTCGAGGAATCCGTGCACTGCGGGGATGAACGCGCGCAGCCGGAACGAGTCGGCGTTCACGATGTTGATGCCCAGCTTCAGGCTGATCACGTCCGCCGGCTGGTCCCTGATGGCGCGCGCGGTGAACGGATCGAGCTGCGCCTCGCCGGCGAAGCCGAGGTTCACCAGCTGCACCGAGGCCAGCCGGGCCGCGAGCGCCGGCCAGGTCTCGGTCGGCCGCTCGGCCGCGTGGCAGTGGCTGATCGAGCTGCCGTGATGCAGCCAGCGCAGCTGATCGGTGACCGGCGCCGGCGGCAGGATCGGCGCGTCGGCGCGCAACGCGACCAGTTCCACCCAGGTGTGATGGGGCAGCCAGATCTCGATGTCCTTGGGTGCGTCGCCGAGCCCGGCGAAACGCACCGTGCCGACCTGGCCCGCACGCCGCTGCGCTGTTCCGTCGGCGCCGCGGAACACGAGGTCCCCGGCGACCAGCGTCTGTCCGGCCGCGCGCACGACGCCGTCGACGACGAGGTCGAAGCCGTCGGCATGCTGCGGGATCGGGTCGCCGGGCCACACCACGTGCCGGGTCAGGACTTCCAGTTCGATCGCGCCGGCGGCACTGCGGAACGCCAGCCGCACGCCTGAGGGCTGTACGACCATGTCCTCAATGCCCTGATCGGCGTACTGCGCCCGGGTCCACAGCGGCAGTCGCCGGGGCAGCCAGCCCGCCACGGTCCGCTCCAGGTCGAGCGCCCCGCGCAGCTGCACCGGACCCGCGGCGAAGTCGGTGACGCCGTCGAACGGGGAGTCATGGATCGAGTCCGTCATGGACCGGAACCATACCGGCCTGCTGCCGCGACGAATTCGGACGCGATGGACCGGGTGCGGGCAGATCAGGCCGTTGCCAGCCAGAGCGGTCAGAGCCGCCCGACGAGCGAGGCGGAGATCCGCCCGATCGCCAGGTAGAACAGCGTGGCGATCCCGTAGTTCACGAGCACCGCGAGCTTCGTGTTCGAGAGCGTGAACAGGTCCCTGAACCACGTGGCGAGCGTGCTCGCCCAGTCGGCGTCGGTGCGCACGAGCGTGTTGCCTCCGTTGGCACCGACGAGCACGAAGACGATGTGCAGCACGATGATTGTCGCGATGACGATGGCCGCCAGTTCCACGAGGCGGCCCGCCGAGGTACGGGAAGCGGATTCGGCCATGCCACCGAGTTCCCGTGAACATGCGATTGAAACGCGTGTTCACGGCGCGAGCCGCCGCGACCCTGAGACTGCTGACGGCTACAGGCGGGCTCGGCGGGTCACAGCAACTTGAGTCAACGGACCGTCGCAGTAACGGGCCGTCAGTCGAGCGGCGAGTGCTCGCGCGGAATGTCCAGAGCCACGGCGTCGGTCGGCAGAGTCGGCTTGGGCCGCCGGGGCTCGCGCACGCCGCTGTGGAATCCGGGGTCGTCGGGGAAGAGGTCCTCGCCGCCCCAGCCGTGCCGCATCCGGTCCCGCCGCCGAGCGGACGGGCTGCGCATCAGCCGCCGCAGCCTGTCGCGCATCCACCGCGCCGGTGCGGTCATCGCGATCACCAGTGGATGGATGCTGAAACGAAAGATCATCATATTGAGCTGATATCCGGCCGCTGCGAACGGGCCGCCGAGATCGCCCCGCGCCAGTGCTACCGTCCGCCGCCACTCGGCCTCGCGCAAGCCGCGACGGTGCAGCCGCAGCGCCGAATCACCGGCGAGCAGGAGCACCGGCGAGAGGGCGAGGGCCACCAGGCCCATGCCGATCGTCCAGGCGAAGCCGCTGTATCTGCCCATGCGCATCATCGTCACTCGCATGCACCTTCTGGGGTGCGCTGTTCGTTCAGGGCGAACACTTCGCGACCGAATCGTGACACAAGGACGCTCATCCGGATCTTCGCGTCGATTCGACCATCAGATCAGCACATTGTCTTACCGTTGCGGACGAAATTCCTGGCGCCGGTCGGGGCTGACTGCTAGTGCCGTGGTAGCCGGCCTTCGCCTGTAAGTGAGGCGCGCCAGGGCAGTATGTGGCAAGGCGTCGGAACGCACCGCACCACCGGTCGTGCGTGGGCGTTCCGTAACGCAGCCGGAGGTTGTCCCAAATGTCATCATGGGGCGGTGAGCGGGGCGAAGGGCAGCTGC
Organism: Actinocrinis sp.; assembly: GCF_035946395.1. Taxonomy (NCBI): domain Bacteria; kingdom Bacillati; phylum Actinomycetota; class Actinomycetes; order Catenulisporales; family Actinospicaceae; genus Actinocrinis; species Actinocrinis sp. Next base: position 11,631 of record NZ_DASYZI010000003.1, on the reverse strand, counting down.
CGCGGCAATAGGATCGCGAGCATGAACGAGATCGCCAGCCACCCGAACGTGCTCGCCGTCGAGGCCGCCTTGCGTGCCGCCGGGGTCGCCCCGCAAGTGCGTGTGCTGCCGGAGACCGCACCCACGGCCGTCGCGGCGGCCGAGCAGATCGGCTGCGAGGTGGCCGCCATCGCGAACAGTCTGATCTTCGACGCCGCGGGCAGCCCGCTGCTGGTGCTCACCAGCGGGGTGCACCGGGTCGACACCGGGAAGGTCGCCGCGCATCTCGGCATTGTCAAGCTCACCCGGGCGAGCGCCGAATTCGTACGCGAGCACACCGGCCAGCCCATCGGCGGCGTCGCCCCGGTCGGCCACCCGGCTGCGATCCGCACGCTGATCGACGAGACGCTGGCCGTTCATGCGCAGATCTGGGTGGCGGCGGGTCATCCGCACACCGTGTTGCCGACGACGTTCGAGCAACTGGTCGAGATCACCGGCGCCGAGGCGATCGCCGTGAATTGATCATTGATCACCGTGACTCGACCGTCATGAACTGATCACCGTGAACTGACGATCCGGCCGGTCAGCCGAGCTGGACCGAGCGCTTGGACATGCCGAACCAGAACCCGTCGATCACGCTGCGCTGAGTCGACAGTTCCGCCTCGGCCGCGCCCAGTGTCACGAACAGCGGCGCGAAGTGCTCCGTGCGCGGGTGTGCGAGTCGGCCTGCCGGGGCCTTGTGCTCGAAGTCGAGCAGCGCGTCCAGGTCCTGGGCGGCCAGCGCCTGCCGGCCCCAGTCGTCGAACTCCGCCATGACTGACGGCACTTGGCCGCCGAGGCTGAGAGCGCGCAGGTTGTGCGTGAAAAAGCCGCTGCCCACGATCAAAACGCCCTCGTCGCGCAGCGGGGCGAGCCTGCGCCCGATCTCCAGCAGCTGCCGTGGATCGAGCGTCGGCAGCGAGATCTGGAGGACCGGAACGTCCGCGGCGGGGTACATCTGCACCAGCGGCACGTACGCTCCGTGGTCCAGCCCGCGGTCAGGAATGTCCTGGACCGGCGTGCCTGCGCTGCGCAGCAGTTTGCGCACGCTCTGGGCCAACTGCGGCGCACCCGGCGCCGGGTACTCGACCTCGTAGTAGCGCTGTTCGAAACCCCAGAAGTCGTACATCAGCGGCACGGTGGCCGTCGCGCCGAGCGCCAGCGGCGCATCTTCCCAGTGCGCCGAGACCATCAGGATCGCCCGTGGCCTCGGCAGTTTCTTCGACCAGGCCGCGAGTTGGCCCGGCCAGAGCGCGTCGTCAGCGAGCGGCGGCGCACCATGGCTCAGGTAGATCGCGGGCATCCGGGCTGTCGGGTCCGTCGGGCTCGTCACGGGATTCGCCACCGGGTTCACCTCGGTGGCGGCGGGAGCGTCGGTCATTGCGTTCGTCCTTTCCGTCCGTCACACGGGCAGATCGATGGAGTGGTGCGTGTGCGAGACCTTGGCCTGGAGGTACCGCAGATTCGATTCGGACACGTGCGCCTCGGTTGGGAGTTGCTCGACGACGTCGATGCCCAGCGCGTCGAGCTGGAGTGCCTTGTCCGGATTGTTGCTGAGCAGCCGGATGCTGTCTGCGCCCAGCGTGTGCAGCATCTGTGCGGCGGCCGTGTAGTCGCGCTCGTCGTCGCCGTGCCCTAGGGCGCGGTTGGCGGCGTACGTGTCGAGCCCCTCATCCTGGAGTGCGTACGCGTCCAGCTTCGCGTACAGGCCGATGCCGCGTCCCTCTTGGCGCAGATAAAGCACGTATCCACCCTGGTTAGCGATCCGCTCGACTGCCTCATGCAGTTGTGGCCCGCAGTCGCACCGCTCGGAGCCGAAGACGTCGCCAGTCAGGCACTCGGAGTGCGGACGCACCAGCGGCACGGCGGCGGTGCCGTAGTCGCCGAGGCCGAGTGCCAAGTGCTCCTTGCCATCGGCCAAACCGGTGAACGTGAACACGTCCGCTACGGTTTCCCAGCCGTCCGGGAAGCGCAGCGGCACGCGCACCTTCGTGCGCAGCGCGGCCTGCGGCACGGGCGCGACTGCCTCGGGCAGCGACTCGACGTCTCCCGGCGCAGCGTCGATCCGTGCAGCGCCCGCCGACCCGGTGGAGCAGTGCCGCTCGGCGACCGTGGTGAAAGGGAGCATGTAGGAGCTCCTTAGCTCAGATGATGCAAGTTCTCAGCTTTCCAGCTCTTCCCAACCGGAGCCTAGGGAGGATTATTTCAACGCTCAAGCTTTTTGTTCCCCGGCGGATCCGGCTCGTCGTGGGCGCTAGGGTTCCCTCGAAAGACGCGGGGCCTTCGCCGACGCGCCAGCGCCCCCGCGCGCCCGTTCGTTCCGCCGAGAGAGGACCCAGCGATGGCCGACCGCGCGCCCAACCCGTACGACTACCTACCGCAGAAGCCGAGCTTCGAGCTGACCAGCGACGACATCACCCACGGCGGCACCATGCCTGAGGCCCACGTCTTCAACGGCTTCGGCCTGACCGGCGGGAACGCCTCGCCACACCTGCGGTGGAGCGGCGCTCCCGAGGGCACCGCCGGTTACGTCGTCACGGTACTCGACCCGGACGCGCCGACCGGCAGCGGGTTCTGGCACTGGACCGTGGTCAACCTGCCGGCCGACGTCACCGAGCTTCCGCGTGACGCGGGCGCGGGCGATGACGCGCTGCCCGGCGGGTTCCACGTGCCCAGCGACTACGGCGCCCGCGGATACGGCGGCCCCGCGCCGCTGGCCGCGCCGAAGCGGCACCGCTACATCTTCACGGTCCACGCCGTCGACGAACTGCTCGACGTCGACGCGAACGTCACGCCCGCGGTGGTCGGCTTCAACCTGTTCTTCCACACTCTCGGCCGTGCCCAGCTGATCGCCGAGTACGAGGTCCCCGAGTCCTGATCCTGTGTTGATCCGCTAATCCGTTTGCGGCCGGGTCGCCACACGGCGTATCCATAGGCGCGAGATGAGTATGACCGAGAAAGAACTCGTACGCCTTTCCAAGTGGCTCTCGCTGCGCCTGCGCCACGACCCGGCCGGCATCGGCCTCGCGCTCGACACGGCCGGATGGGCCGTCGTGGACGACCTCATCGCCGCCTCGGCGCGTCACGGCGTCCGCTTCGACCGCACGAAGCTCGACAGCGTCGTCGCGACCAATAACAAACGCCGCTTCGAATACGACGACGGCGGAACGCGCATCCGTGCCCGCCAAGGGCACTCGATCGACGTCGAACTCGGATACGCCGACGCCGCGCCGCCTGACGTGCTCTACCACGGAACCGCGACTCGTTTCCTGCCTGAGATCTGGCGTAGCGGACTGCGGCCGATGGCCCGGCACGACGTGCATTTGTCGACGGACACGGCCACCGCACGTACAGTCGGGGCGCGTCACGGCGTGTCCGTCGTCCTCAGCGTGGATGCGGCGGCGATGGCTGCCGACGGGCACACGTTCCGCGTCACGGGCAACGGCGTGTGGCTCACGGCCGCTGTGCCCGCGGGGTATCTGAGCGGGCCGGAACCCGGCGGTCAAGGCGCGTAGGGTGCTCACCCTCGCCCTCCGCCTCTGCTGACCGACGGCTATCCAGCCAGGATCGAGATACGCAGTGTGCGCGTGTGGTTGTCCATGTTCGTATCCACGATGACAATGCTCTGCCACATGCCCAGCTGCGGCTGCCCGCCGAGCATCGGGATGGAGAGCGACGGGCTCACGAACGCGGGCAGCACGTGGTCGCGGCCGTGCCCGGGAGTTCCGTGCCGATGGCTGTAGCGGTCGTCCGGCGGTAGCACGTTGTTGAGGATGCCCGCCAGATCCTCCTCGCTGCCCGAGCCCACCTCGATCAGCGCGAGCCCGCAGGTCGCATGCGGTACGAACAGATTCACCAAGCCATCGCCGCGGCCCTGGCAGGCGTCACGGGCATGCCGCGTGACATCCGTGATCAGCCGGTGGCCGGTCTCGACCTTCAGAACGCTGCTGTGCACCGCCTCACCGCCTTGCTGCTCTTCTGCCTCACCACCGCTTCGACCTGGCGCGGCTCAGGCGCGTCGTGATCGAGCGGGGTACGTAGCGGGACGCCGCCGTGAGAGCCTTGTACTGAGCGCCCGGGATGCTCACGGGCACGCCGCGGCGCAGGTCGCGCATCCCGGCCTTGACCACGTCGTCCGCGTTCAGCCACATCCAGTTCGGAATGTCGCTCGTCGGGACGTTCGCCCGCTGATGGAACTCGGTGTGGGTGAAGCCGGGGCACAGCGCCATGCAGCGCACGCCCGTCCCGTGCACCTCCGCGGCGACGGATTCGCTGAAGGAGACGATCCACGCCTTCGCCGCACTGTACGTGCCACGAGGTACGAACGCTGCGACCGATGCGACGTTGACCACGGCGCCGCGCTTGCGTTCGATCATCCCGGGCAGCGCCGCGTGCGTGAGCCGCATCGTGGCGCGTACGTGGACGTCGATCAGCGTCTCCTCGTCCTCGACGCTGCTCTCGCTGAACGCCTTCCCGAGGCCGAAGCCCGCGTTGTTGATCAGCAGGTCGACCGGCCGGTCCGCATCCCGGAGCCGGTCCTCGACCGCGGCCCGGCCTTGCGTCGTCGACAGATCCGCGGGCAGCGTCTCGACTTCGGGCGCGCCGCGCCCGCGCAGTTCCTCGGCGACGGTGTCCAGCCTGGCCGCGTCGCGAGCCACCAGCACCAGGTGGTAGCCGGAGCCCGCGAGCTCGGCGGCGAAGGCCTTTCCGATGCCGGCCGTGCCGCCGGTGATCAATGCCGTCGTCATAAGCGACAGCTTGGCACGGCCCGGCGGCCGGCGCGAGCGCCGCACCCCCTGGCGGCGCCGCGCCATGCCACTTCAGCGTGGTCCCGGAAGCTATCCGAGGTCTGCGAACTGGCCGTCGGCGATCCCGGCCGCGAACGCCCGCCACTCGGCCGGGTCGAACACCAGCGCGGGCCGGGCGCGGTCGGTCGAGTCGCGGACGGCGACGTGGCCGCCGGGCAGTGCGGCCAGTTCCACGCAGCTGCCGGTGCCGGACGAGTGGCTGCTGATCCGCCACTGCGCGCCGGACAGGTCGATCGAGTACTTCGATGGCACGCTCATGTTCAACTCAACTCCTCGGTGGTTCGGATGATCAGGGCCCGTGATTCCCACGGCCCGAGCGCAGTGCCACGTAAGTGGTTGAAATAAGAGTCATACAGTCTGACGTCGTATTCGTCGTCGATGTACCACGTGGTGGTGTACTGCTCGACGTAGACGACGTCCGGTTCGTAGTCCGCGGAGAAGGACAGGATGGTGAAAGGCATGTCCATGCCAGTGTGCTCGCCGAGGCCGAACGGGATCACCTGCACGACCGCGCGCGCGGCGTCGGCGTGCTCGACCAGCCTGAGCAACTGCTCGCGCATCGCCTTCGCCCCGCCGACCGGCCGGCGCAAGGCGGCCTCGTCGAGGATCACCGACAGCCGCGGCGGATCGTCCCGCTCCAGCACCTTCTGCCGGCTCAGCCGCAGATCCACCAGGCGGTCGACCTGGTTGGGCCCGGCCTCCGGATTGCAGCTGCGGATCAGCGCCCTGGCGTACTCCGCGGTTTGCAGCAGCCCGGGCACCAGCAGGTTCTGCACGTAGCGGATCGCCGAGCTGGAGGTCTCGAAGTCCAGCAGCGGGGTTATGTGGCCGGGCAGCACGTCCTGATAGGACTGCCACCAGCCGTGCTTGCCGGCTTGCCGGGCGAGCTCGACCAGCTCCTCGCGCAGCGGCCCGCCGTCCACGCCGTAAAGGTCGAGCAGGTCAGACACGTCGCCGTGGTGCGCGGCGACCCGGCCAGTCTCGATCCTGGACACCTTCGAGGCCGACCAGCGGCCCAGCGGCGCCAGCCGCTCGGCCACCTGCTCGCCGGTGAACCCGGCCGCCAGCCGCAGCCTCCTGAGCTCGGCCGCCAGGCGCCTGCGGCGCGCGGTCAGATAGCGGCCGGGCATCGCGCCCGCGCCCCTTGTCGCCGCCGTGGCGGCCCTTTCCGTACCCGTTGTCCTAAATGGCGCTCATAGTCCACGGCGCTGATACTGAACGCTCGGCGGGCGTGCGGGGGAGCGGACCGAGGCGTATTCACCTGAAAGAGTTGCAGTAGTGCAATTTGCAACCACTCGGCGTTACCGGTGCGTAGCATCGAGTGCAGTCCCGTGCAAGAGCGGCTAACTAAAGACACTACGACCCGGGACCAAGGTGGCAGCCCGATGAGATCGCCAACGGCGGCGCAGGCGGATTTCCCCTCGTGGACCCCCACCCCGGTCGGTCCGGCCAGAACCGCGCTTCCCGAACCACGGCCGGCCGCGGGGCGGGCGTCCGGCCCGCCGCCCGCCAGCGCACCGCCCGCTGTCTGGCAGTTCCCTGCATTGCCGGTACACGTCCGGATGGCCCGCAACTGGCTGGAGGCCTGGATCGCCGAACGCGGGCCGGGCGAGGACGCGGCCTACCGTGCCGCGGTGGCCTTCAGCGAACTGGTCACCAACGCCGTGCTGCACGGCGCCGGGCCGGTGACCGTCAGGGCCCTGGTCGGGCCGGGCCGGATCGAGTGCGAGGTCTCCGACGGCGCCCGCGACCTGCCGGTGGTCTACGAGGCGGCCGAGGACGACGAGCATCACCGGGGCCTGTCGCTCGTCGAGGCGCTGACCACCTCCTGGCAGGTGCGCCGCCGACCTGAAGGAGGCAAGACGGTGACATTTGTCGTCGAGCCATGATGGTATTGGCGATATACGGTCGATCAGGACTGTTCGACGCCTTCAGTGGGACGACGTTCCGTCGAACGTGTGAGCGAATGCCCGGCACGTCAGACGTCTGATAGATTCGATGCTTGTTTTTCGTCGTGAAACCGCTACGCTGCGCAGCGTTTTCCATACAATCCACCGCGTGTCCAGCGTGGGCGTGCACTACGGAATCCGGAGGGGACAGTGAGCCCTGGAGAGGGACGGACGGTGACGACCGGCCGGGTTCCCGAGTCGTGGTACGGCTCGGACACCTCGAAGGCGCATCCCGCACGTGTGTACGATTACTGGCTCGGCGGCAAGGACCACTTCGCCGCGGACCGGGTGGTCGCCGAGCGTGCCGCCGTCAACGCCCCGGAGGTCACCATGGCCTGCCGGGAGAACCGCGCCTTCCTCGGCCGCGCGGCGCGCATGCTCGCCGAGGACGGCGCCCGGCAGTTCCTCGACATCGGCACCGGCTTCCCGACCATGGGCAACAGCGACGAGGCCGTGCACTCGGTGGACCCCGAGGCGCGCGTGGTCTGCGTCGACAACGACCCGGTGGTGCTCGCGCACAGCAGGGCACTGCTCTCCCGCCGCGGCTCCGGGTCCACCACCGTGCTCGCCGGAGACCTGCGTGAGCCGGAGCGGATCCTGGACGACCCGGCGCTGCACGCCGTGATCGACTTCAGCCGGCCGGTCGTGGTGCTGATGGTGGCGGTACTGCACTTCCTGCGGGACGAGGACGACCCGGCCGGGGTCATCGCCAGGTTCCATGACGCGATGGCGCCCGGCAGCCACCTGATCGTCTCGCACGCCACCTACGACTACAACATCAAGGTGCTGAACAACTCGCGGGTGTGGAACGACGCGACCTCTCCGTTCATCCCGCGCAGCCGGACGCAGATCGCCGAACTGCTCGCCGGATTCGAACTGCTGGATCCCGGCCTGGTGGACGTCGCGCACTGGCGCCCGGACGGCAACCGGCCGCTGCCGCCGATGCACCTGAACATCTACGGCGCGGTCGCCAGGAAGGCCTGAGGGTGGCCGGGCGGGATCCGCCGCACCCCCGGCGACCTGGGCGGAAAGACACTTGAGAGGCCTGATTCTACGGACGCATTATATAAGCAGCCTGCAACCCGGACCATTGCCCATTCTGCCTTCTCAGGTATATAGTCCCTGGCAGTGGTTTGTACAGTAGTTGCACGGTCTCGCTGCGTATGCGCGGCAGAATCCCCGGGCGACGCGCAGTCGCCCACCGCAACGCACCGGTGTGCTGAGGACGGATCCGCACCGAGCCGTCCCACGAGGAGGTTCGACCGTGTCCACCCTCGTCCGCCCGGTTGTGACCAGGGCCGTCCACGGTCGGGGTTCCGTCTTCGCGCCGCCGCTGTCCGAATCCCAGGGTGACCAGCCGATCGGCCGCGAGGAACTGCTGCGCCAGGCGCGCGAGCGGGTACGGCAGGGGCCTGGGGTACTGCTGTATGGACCGGCCGGCATCGGCAAGTCCAGGCTGCTGTCCGCGCTGGCGGCCGAGGCCGCCGCCTCGGGTATAAGGGTGCTGCGCTGCACGCCGGCCGAGGCGGAGCTGCGGCTGCCCTTCGTCTGCCTGATCGACCTGCTCGGCCCGGTCTCCGACGAGATGATCGCCCGGCTGCCGGCCGGCATGGGCACCGCGCTGCGCGCGGCGCTGCTGCGCGGCACCGTGCCGCACAGCGACCAGGACCGGCTCAAGGTCCAGCTCGCCGTCCTGCAACTGCTGCGCGAGCTTTCCGCCCGTGGTCCGCTCTGGCTGATCATCGACGACTTGCAGTGGGTGGACCGGCCGACGGCGCAGGTGCTCGGCTTCGTCGCGCGCCGGATGGCGGGGCTGCCGGTCCGGGTGCTGGCCGCCGAGCGCGCCTCCGAGAGCGGTTCCCCGGCGTACGGCGAACTCGTCCCGCCGGACACCACCGAGTACCCGGTCACTCCGCTGACCCTCGCCGACCTGGCCGCGGTGCTGGACCGCTACACCGGCGCGCACGCGAAGCTGCCGTCGCTGACCGTGCGGCAGATCCACCAGGCCTCCGGCGGCAACCCCTTCTACGCGCTCGAACTCGCCCGTGCGCTGCCCCCGGACCGCGGCGCCCTCGCCCCCGGCGAACTGCTGCCGATACCGTCCCGGCTGCGCGCGCTGCTGCTGCGCCGGCTGCGCGAGCTGCCCGAGCCGACCAGGTCCGTGCTGCTGCTGGCCAGCACCGCGGACCGGCCGACGCTCACCCTGCTCGGCAAGGTGGGCGGCGACGCGGGATTCGGCCACCACCTGGCCGTCGCGGAGCGCCTCGGCGTCATCCGGGTCGGCGCCGACGGGCTCATCAGGTTCGAGCATCCGCTGGTGCGCGCGGCGATCTACGCCGACGCCTCGTCCAAGGCCCGCCGCACCGCCCACGCCGACCTGGCCGCCGCGGTCGTCGAGCCGATCGAGCGGGCGCGGCACCTCGCGATGGCATATCCCGCGGAGAACGAACAGGTCGCCGCCACGCTCGCCGACGCCGCGGCCTCCGCCCGGCGCCGCGGTGCCCCGGCCACCGCCGCCGAACTGGCCGCGCTCGCCGCCCAGCGCACTCCGGCCGACGAGGGCGCGCTACGCACCGAGCGTCTGCTCGCCGCCGCCGAGTACGCCTGCGACGCGGCGCTGCGTGGCGAAGCCCGCCGGCTGGCCGAGCAGGTCCTCGAACACAGCACTTCCCCGGAGCACCGCACCGAGGCGCGCATCCTGCTGCTGCGCTGCGCCGGCAACTCGCTCGGCGCAGCCGCCCCGATCATCGCCCAGGGCCTGTCCGAAGTGGCCGGCGACCCCGGGCTTGAGGCCAAGCTGCGCTGCTGGTCCGCCCGGATCGAACTGGTCGTCGGACACGTGGTCGCCGCGGCCGCGTTCGCCCACGAGGCCGCCGAACTGGCCCGGCGCGCGGGGGATCCGGTCACTGAGATCACCGCGCTGACGGTCCTCGCGCACAGCCACTGCCTGACCGGCGACCCGGCCGGACAGGTCGCCCTCGACCACGCCTTCGAGCTGGCCTCGCGCAACCCGGTGGTCGGCGGCGGACCGGCCGGGCTCTGGGAGCCGGTGCGCCGCGAGGCGCTGTTCGACATGCACGCCGACCGGCTCGCCGCAGCCGAGCGCAAGGTCGCCGCGCTGCTGGACCGCGCGGCCGACGCGATCGGCGTCGAGGACCTGTGCACCGTGCTGATCACCCAGACCGACATCCGGGTGCGCGCCGGGGCATGCGCCGCCGCGATACAGAGCGCGCAGCGTGCGCTGCGGCTGATCGAGGACGTCAACGACAGCTGCAACCCGGTGCTGTTCGCCGCCGCGCTCGCCGAGACCGCGGGCGGCTCGCTGGACCGGGCGCGCCTCTACGCCGAGGCGGGGGTGCTGGCCTCGCGCGCCGACGGCGACCAGCACGGCCTCGTGCGCAACCTCGCCGTGCTCGGCCGGATTTACCTGCTCGCCGACGAGCCCGCCCGCGCCGTCGAGCCGCTGCGCGAGGCCGGGGAGATCGAGCGCCGCGTCGGCATCTGCGACCCCGCCTCGGGCAACTGGCACGCGGACCTGGCCGAGGCGCTGGTGGCCATCGGCGAACTGGACGAAGCGGCCGAGCTGATCGACGCGGTCGGCGATCAGGCCCGGCGCCTCGGGCGGCGCGGCGTGGCCACCGCGCTCATCCGTTCGGATGCATTGCGCCTTGCCGCGCTCGGCGAGTTCACCGACGCGGCCGAGCAACTGCGTGACGCCGCCGACGAGCAGATCGACCTGCCGCTCGAACACATCCGCACCCTGCTCGCCCTGGCACAGGTCGAGCGCCGCCGCCGGCACCCCGGCGCGGCGCGCGACGCGTTGTCCGAGGCGCATCGGGAGGCGATCGCGATCGGCGCGACGCTGTGGGCGGAGAAGGTCGAGCGCGAGCGCGGCCGCCTGGGCGAGCCGATGGCCCAGAACGGTGTCGGCGTGGAGAACGCGGCGTTGACCGGCGCGGAGCGCCGCTGCGCCGAGCTGGCGGCGGCAGGGGCGACCAACCGGGAGATCGCCGCAGCGTTGTTCGTGAGTGTCAAGACGGTCGAGGCGACGCTCTCGCGCAGCTACCGCAAGCTCGGCGTGCGTTCTCGCACCCAGCTGGCGCGGATACTGACCGACACGGGACTGGCTAGCGCGGCGCTCGCGAGCATAGGGCTGCCGGTCGATGCCCGCCACGTCCGCCGCATTCCGGCCTGAGCCTGCCGACAGCCGCCGAGAGCCGCCGTCGCGATCAGTGATGCGCGCGATGCCCCTGCGAATCTGTGTGCTGCCCTGAGAAGTGCTGACCCCTGCGCGCCGTGCGCGCCGGTACGTAGTGAGTCAGATTTCTACCAAGTTTCGCGATTTCCGGCGACTGCGGGGAAACACAAGGGTTTTCCCGCTTATGGCAGGTCTCTGTCTCTCCTAGGTTGAGTGTCGCATACGCCTGCACCGGCCACGCCGGAGGGGCGGGTGCGGCACAGGCGGTTCCCCCCAGCATGCGCTCGCTGACCACCCCACCGACTGCTGTCGTCGGCCGCGGCCATGCATACCGAGGCGGCCCCCGGACCCGGGTCCGGGGGCCGCCTACGTCTGTCAAGGGGGGGCGTGCGGCGCACACCGTGAACGCCGATTGAACACCCCACCGGTCGATGGACTTGGCAGTATCGTTGGACCCTGACACGGGTTGGCCCGTTCCGCACACGGCGAGGAAGGACGACGGGGATGAGTCACGGCATGCGCAAGGTGTTGATCGCGAATCGTGGGGAGATCGCGGTGCGGGTGGCGCGGGCGTGTCGGGATTTGGGTTTGGTGAGTGTGGCGGTGTTCGGGGAGGCGGATCGGGATGCGGTGCATGTGCGGGTGGCGGATGAGGCGT
>NZ_DASYZI010000002.1:0-5229 GCF_035946395.1 Actinocrinis sp. | reverse complement strand
CGTTCCTCGTTCGTCGTTCCTTCCGATGTGACATAACTGGGTCAGCTCAGCTCGCCCTCAATGTCGGCGAGCAGTTATTGGATCAGGCCGGTCTGGTTCGCACACATCGGTTATAAGTGCTGTGTTGTTGATTCGCAGCAGTCGAGGATGCTCGATAAACAACACGAAACAACGTGGCGGTGCGGTACCCGTCACCCTAGGGTGATCGCCGCTTGCGTTCAGCAGGCTCTTTGCCGAAACTCATCGCAGCGCCCTAACACGTCCCTGCGATCGCAGGTACCATTTTGATGCCAGGGTCCGGAAGCGGTGGGGGTAACCGCTTCATCGGTAGTGGATAGGCCTGGCACGCTCGTTTGGAGGGGGGAATGCATGCCACGCACTGAGAAACCACTCGACCCATTGGCTGGGCCTGTTACGGCCTTCGCGATCGCCGGGTGTGGCTTGATGCCGAGACCGACACAGGTGTCGAGCACAGCGTACTGATCCGACACAACAACGCCACCAACAAACTGGCGTTCTACTGCTGCCACAGCTCAGTGACCACCACCTTGTCCACGCTGCTTTATTCTCGACGATCCCTAACCATGCGGCATTGGACCAGTCCCGGAGTGGTTCATGCGGGCATGGCAGCGATGATGTGTTGGCGCCACAGCTCGAACAGTGGGGTGTCGCCATTGGTTTTTGAGGCGGGTCGGGCATCGTGGAAGATCTTCGCGGCCTGTTCCGGCGTCACACCGGCCAATACTCTGGTTGCCAGTCCGGTGTGCTCGGTGACCAGGCCGGTTTCCACTCGGGCGGCGGCGGCGAAGACGCTGCCCTGTGCCACCTGAGGAGCGTAGGTGCCGGCTCGGTGCAGGAACGTGAGCAGTTCTCCTTCATTGGCGGCGCCTGCGTAGGTCGCCACCAGGCCGGAGCCGGCGTAAAGATCGGCGCGGCGGGACTCGGGAAACCTGTCGATCATGTCGGCGACCCGGTTGGGGTCGGCGCCGCCGACGAACCACATGGCCCGCCCGATGCCCTGGTCGATCACGCGGTTGGCGTAGCCATCGGGGCCCTCGCCCGGCCATGGGAAGCGCGGTTCCCGGTATTGTCGGCGCACGTACTTGTTGGTCTTGAAGTACGCTTGGTGGAAGCCGTAGCCGTCGAGAACCAGCCAGCGGAACAGCGGGTTGGGCACGGCGGCGCCCAGCGTCTTCCAGCGGAAGCGCGGCAGCCGGGCCATCGCCCAGCCGACCCCGAAGTGGATCATGTAGATGTGGCCATCGGTGCGTCCGGCGAGCAAGTCGGTGACGTGGCGGGTGTTTCCGACTGGCATCCCGTCGCGGACTGCGTAGCCCATTGCGGCGCCCTCATATGCGAAGCCGCGGAACTGCCATGGAAGCTGCGCGATGCGGTCCTGTGCCTCGGCGACCGTGTCGGCTGCGGCGGCGTAGGCGTACCCGTTCATGAACATCCTGCTTGTTTTTTCAAGCGCTTCCCGGGCATCGAGGCTCTTGATGTGGAAGCCGCGCTTCTCAAAGCTCCCGGACGACGCGCTAGGCGTTATGATTCGGCCCCTGATGGTGCCCCAAGTGCCGGCCAAAGCACTCTCCGTTCGATAGTCACCAGACCGAAGCCGGTGGGTGTAGCACAATCCGAATCCGAGTCCCGCAGACGGAGACAATCGGACAGATGACGACGTCACAGCCCTATGTGGACTTACGATGCGCACGTGACATCAAGTATTTTTGACTGAACGCGTGCCGCGTTCGCGCGTTGGCATCATCATCTAGCAGTGCCCTTATAGTTGGAATTATTGCATCGAATGATAACAAGTCAAGGTATCGCAGACTTCTAAAGAGAGACTCTGTGACTATCGTACTTCTGAATGAATAGATTTGCACTCTCGGCCGGGTAGAGTGCAAACCGGCCGTGCTCCGCAACGCCTTCGTCACCAGTGTGACCTCGGCCGAACCGGCTGAATTGCTCGACCATCCGGATGATTACACTTACACTTATCGGTAATTCCATCCGCCGATGTCGGCCGTGATGGCACCGGTGGCCGGGGCCCACAGCCACACCGGCTCGGGGTCCCGGTCGCCGGGCGGGCGCTCGACCTGCAAGCGGACGAGTGTGCCCTTGATGACCGTGAAGGTGCCGGCAATATCGTCCGTGCAGGTCGGGGCTGGTTCGGTTCGCCGTGCGCAGACCTGTGGCGTTGCCGCGATTCCCCGCGTGTCGAGGCTGCGGCTACGGCAGGATGACCGCTCGTGCTGTTACGCCTGGCCTACCTCGCGGTGAGCAACGCCTTCACGGTCCTGCGGCTGTTGCCGATGAGCAACCGCGACAAGGACATCGAGATCCTCGCCGTGCGCCACCAGATCAGCGTGCTGCAACAGCAACTCGCAGCCACCAGGCCCCGATTCAAACCCGCATTTCGCGCACTTCTGGCTGGCCTGCCCGCACCATTGCCACGCGAGTCGCTGCGACGCCTGCGGCTGATCGTGCGACCTGACACCGTCCTGCGCCGGCACCGCAACTTGGTCAGGCGGCACCATGCCGAACACAGCAGGCGAACACGTCCCGACCGGCCGCACACAGTCGCCTCAATCCGCCAACCAGTATTGCGCCTGGTACACGAGAATCCCGCTTGGGACTACAGACGAGTTCACGGCGAGCTCACGATGCTGGGACGATGCTGGGCATCAAGATCGCAGCCTCGACCGTCTAGCAGATCCTCAAGGACGCCGGAATCGACCCGGCTCCCGAACGAGCAACCACCACCTGGGGCGCGTTCCCACACAGCCAAGCCGAGGCGATCCTGGCCTATGACTTCCTCGAAGCGGCCACGTTGAGCCGACAACGACAGTACGTGCTGACCGTCATCGAGCACGCCACCCGGCGCGTCCACATCCCCGGCTCGACCACGCATCCCACCGCCGCATGGGTCACCCAAGCCGCCCACAACCTGGCCATGAATCCACAAGACACGGGCGCCACAGCCAGGTACCTGATCCACGATCACGACGCGAAGTTCCCCGCCCCGTTCGACGAGGTTCGAGCCGACACGGGCATCACGGTGGTGCCCACCGGGATCCAGATGCCGCGCATGAACGCCATCATGGAACGCTGGGCGCGCACCTGCCGCAGCGAACTGCTTGACCACACCTTGACCTGAAATCACGCCCACTTGTTACATGCCCTGCGCGAGTTCGAGGGGCACACAACCGGCATCGTCCACACCGCACGTCGCACCAGGCCGCGCCGCTACATCCCGCGCCCAAACCGACCACCGAACAAGCCCGGACCATCCACCTCAACATCCAAAGACGCGACCCACCCGGCGGCATCCCGCACAAGTACGAACACGCCGCCTGACCAGCACAGACGAATAATCGACACCTACACCTCGGACAGGACGAACTACGGGCGCTACACCGCCGGATGCTGCGCCCCCACCACCGGCTCCGCCCCATCCAACGCCGTCAAAGTCTTGTTCCGATCCCGCGGCGCGAGCAGCCCGGCCAAGTACTCACGGAAACCGGGCCGCGTAACCCTCCAACGGACCCGGCGCCGCCGGGCCAGGCACATGTCTCGCATCGCACACCCATCGGTAGCGCAGGCGTCTCTACCAGGGCATACAGCAGACCTGACCCGCAGTCAACAAACTACCACTAGACCAGGACGGGGGTCTGTAAAGCTATCGGTGTAACTGGGTTGTGGTGTTCTATTTGCGTCCGGCGGACAGGCGTCCGTCGAAGGTGATCTCGAAGGCGTTGAGCGCGGCTTTCCACCGGTTCATCCAGCGTTTCTGCCCGGTCCCGGTGGGATCCAGGCTCATCACGGCGAGGTAGACACACTTGAGGGCGGCCTGCTCGTTGGGGAAATGACCTCGGGCCCGCACGGCCCGGCGGATGCGGGCATTGATGGACTCGATGGCGTTCGTGGTGCACACGACCCGGCGTATCTCGACGTCGAAGTTGAGGAAGGGGACGAACTCGGACCAGGCCGATTCCCACAGCCGGATGATCGCCGGGTACTTGTGGCCCCACGCCTCCTGGAACTCCAGGAAGCGTTCCAGGGCCGCGGCCTCGGTGGGCGCGGTGTAGACCGGTCGCAGCGCCTTGGCCAGCGCGTCCCAGTCCTGGCGGGCCGCGTAGCGGAACGAAGCCCGCAGCAGGTGTACCACGCAGGTCTGCGTCACCGCCCGGGGCCAGACCGCTTCGATCGCCTCGGGCTGGCCCCTCAGCCCGTCGCACACCACCATGCACACATCGCCCGCGCCGCGGTTCTTGATCTCGGTGAGCACGTGCATCCAGTACTTCGCGCCCTCACCGCCATCCCCGGCCCACAGGCCCAGGATCTCGCGGGTCCCCTCGCAGGTGACGGCGAGCGCCATGTAGATCGGGCGGTTCGCCACCTGCCCGTCGCGGATCTTGACGTGGACGCAGTCGATGAAGATCACTGGGTAGACCGGGTCGAGCGGCCGGTTCTGCCATTCGGCCATCCCATCCATCACCTTGTCGGTGATGGTGGAGATCGTCGTCTTGGACACCTCGGCGCCGTACACCTCGCGCAGGTGCGCGGAAATCTCCCCGTGCGTCAGCCCGCGGGCCGAGAGCGAGAGCACCATCTCGTCCACGCCCGTCAGCCGCCGCTGACGTTTCTTGACGATCTGCGGCTCGAAGCTGCCGGCCCGGTCCCGGGGCACCTCGATCTGCACCGGCCCGATGTCGGTGAGCACCGTCTTGGAACGCCGGCCGTTGCGCGAGTTGCCCGAGCCGTCCCCGGTCGCGTCGTGCTTGTCGTAGCCGAGGTGATCGGTGATCTCACCGTCCAGCGCCGATTCGAGCAGCCGCTTGGTCAGCGCCGCCAGTAGACCGCCCTCGCCGGCGAGCTTGACCCCGCGCTCCCTGGCCTGCCCGACGAGCTGGTCGAGCAGCTGCTCATCCAGCGCGTCGAGCCCCGACGACCCCTCGTCCACCTGCTCGGCCACAGCCTGTTCCACTTCCATCACGCTCATCAGATGCAACTCCATCATGTCCAGGAGTTACACCGAAGACCGTACAGTCCCAACTGCGCTGACCGCCGATGAACGCGTCGCCGTCCTGGGGAGTGTGTCGAAGAGGGTGGGGATCAGTAGAGAGGTCTGATTCCTATGACTATCGACGTTGTTGATGTTGAAGGTCAGGTTGTGGTAGAGAGCGCCGAGGCGATCACCACCACCGAGGCGGAGGCCGAGATGCCCGG
>NZ_DASYZI010000001.1:0-12531 GCF_035946395.1 Actinocrinis sp. | reverse complement strand
GCCTTTACTGCCGGTCAGGGCTGCACACAGAGAAGCTGAACGCTGGAGAGTGGACCATGGAACGACAGCAGGAGTTCGTCCTCAGGACGCTGGAGGAACGGGACATCCGGTTCGTCCGCCTGTGGTTCACCGACGTGCTGGGGTTCCTCAAGTCCGTCGCCGTCGCGCCGGCCGAGTTGGAGCAGGCGTTCGCGGAGGGGATCGGGTTCGACGGGTCCGCGATCGAGGGCTTCGCTCGGGTGCACGAGTCCGACATGCTGGTGAAGCCAGACCCCTCGACCTTCCAGATCCTGCCGTGGCGCGCGGAGGCGCCCGGGACAGGCCGGATGTACTGCGACATCTTGACGCCGGACGGCACGCCGTCGTACGCCGACCCGCGGTATGTGCTCAAGCGGGCGCTGGCCAAGGCCGCCGAGAAGGGATTCACCTTCTACACGCACCCGGAGATCGAGTTCTTCCTGTTCAAGGGGCAGCCCGCGGCGGGCGAGGAGCCGACGCCGGTCGACTCGTCCGGGTACTTCGACCTGACGCCGCACGGAGTAGGGCACGACTTCCGGCGACAGGCGATCACCCACTTGGAGTCGATGGGGATTTCGGTTGAGTTCAGTCATCATGAGGCTGCGCCCGGGCAGCAGGAGATCGACCTGCGGTACGCCGATGCGCTGACCACTGCCGACAACATCATGACCTTCCGGCTGGTGGTGAAAGAGGTCGCGCTTGAGCAGAACGTGTACGCGTCCTTCATGCCGAAGCCGCTCAATGAGCATCCTGGTTCCGGAATGCACACGCACCTGTCGCTCTTTGAGGGCGACCGGAATGCCTTTAACGAGCCGGGCGCCGAGTACCAGCTGTCGAAGGTCGGGCGGTCGTTCATCGCGGGCCTGCTGCGGCACGCCGGGGAGATCACCGCGGTCACGAACCAGTGGGTGAACTCGTACAAGCGGCTTTCGGGGGGCGGCGAGGCGCCCGCGTACATCAGCTGGGGGCACAACAACCGTTCGGCTCTGGTGCGGGTGCCGATGTATAAGCCGGGCAAGAGCCAGTCGACGCGTGTGGAGATGCGTTCGCTGGACAGCGCGTGCAATCCGTACCTCGCGTACGCGGTGCTGCTGGCCGCGGGGATGAAGGGCATCGAAGAGGGATATGAACTTCCGCCTGGCGCTGATGACGACGTGTGGACGCTCACGCGAGCTGAGCGGCGCGCGTTGGGCATCGAGCCGCTGCCGGCATCACTGGACGAGGCCGTTCGGGTGATGGAGCGCAGCGAGTTGGTCGCCGAGACGCTGGGCGAGCATGTGTTCGATTTCTTCCTGCGCAACAAGCGGGCGGAATGGGACGAGTATCAGCGTCAGGTTACGCCATTCGAGCTGAAACGGTATCTTCCTGTTCTGTGATCACGAACCGGTAACGCCCGGTTGTGCCTCGAACTCTCCCTGAAGTTCACCTGTGGGTAACTCGTGCGTGTGCGTCAGGTCCGCACACCAGAGCAAGCTCTTACACCGCAGATGCTGCCAATCGCCGAGGACCCCCGATCTCGGCAATCCATTGGGAGGGGACGACGTGGCCAAACTTCCACGCACCATCAAGCAGGTCGGCAAGCGTCCGGCCGTGATCGCCGGGACCGCCGCGGCAGCCGCGCTGGGACTGACATTCGCCCTGGCGCAGCCGAGCTGGGGCGACGGAAACATCGTGAATCCCGCGCAGCCCGGCGACGGTGGCACAGTGCTGCTGAGCGGCGGTGGCGATGGAACCGCCACGCCGATCAAGCATCTTGTGGTGATCTTCAACGAGAACATCTCGTTCGACCACTACTTCGGCACCTACCCGAACGCTGCCAACACCGACGGCACCAAGTTCGTCGCCAAGAAGAACACCCCGGCGGTCAACGGCCTGGCCAACGGGCTGCTGACGAACAACCCGAACGGCGTCAACCCGGCGCGCCTGACTCCCAGCCAGGCGCTGACCTGCGACCAGGGCCACGGCTACGCCGCCGAGCAGAAGGCCTACGACAACGGCCTGGCGGACAAGTTCCCGCAGTTCACCGGCGTGGAGACCTGTTCGGCGCCCGACCAGGGCGTGCCGGGCCTGGTGATGGACTACTACGACGGCAACACCGTGACCGCGCTGTGGAACTACGCGCAGAACTACGCGATGAGCGACAACTCGTTCGACACGGTGTTCGGCCCCTCGACCCCCGGTGCGGTCAACCTGATCTCGGGTGAGACCGGCGGCGGCTACGCGGTCACCGCGGCGGGTGCGAAGACCACCGACGCGGGTGTCGTGGCCGACGCGGACGCGAACGGGATCGGCACCGTCATCGGCGACCCCGACCCGGCGTTCGACGACTGCGCCAACGGCAGTGACCACCTGGTCATGACCGGCAAGAACATCGGTGACCTGCTCAACGCCAAGAACGTGAGCTGGGGCTGGTTCCAGGGCGGCTTCGCGGCGAGCACGCCGGCCACCGCCACCAGCAAGGCGGTCTGCGCCACGACGCACAACAACGTGGGCGGCGCGTCGATCCGCGACTATAGCCCGCACCACGAGCCGTTCGAGTACTACCAGTCGACGGCCAACGTGCACCACACCCCGCCGGCCTCCGTCGCGGAGATCGGCCACAACGGTCCGGCCAACCACCAGTACGACCTGTCGAACTTCTACCAGGCGGTCTCGGCCGACAACCTGCCGGCCGTCTCGTTCCTGAAGCAGGCCGAGTACCAGGACGGCCACGCCGGCTACTCGGACCCGACCGACGAGCAGGCCGGTGTGGTCAACGTGGTCAACGCCCTTGAGAAGTCCAAGGACTGGAAGAGCACCGCGGTCGTCATCGCGTACGACGACTCGGACGGCTGGTACGACCACGTCGCCCCGCCGAACGTGAACTCCTCGAACTCGGCGACCAACGACGCGCTCAACGGCGCCGGCCTCTGCAACAGCCAGTCCCGTGCCCCGCTCGGCGGAGAGAAGGACCGCTGCGGCTATGGCCCGCGCCTGCCGCTGCTGGTCATCTCGCCGTTCTCGAAGAGCAACTACGTCGACCACTCGGTGACCGACCAGAGCTCGATCCTGAAGTTCATCGAGGACAACTGGAGCACCGGCTCGACCGGTGCCGGCTCGTTCGACAACGTGGCCGGCTCGCTGAACTCGATGTTCGACTTCTCCAAGCACGACGCCGACCGGATCTTCCTCGACCCGACCACCGGCGCGGTCCTCGACGACTAACAGTCGGCCGACCGGTCGCGAGTCGTACCACTCAGGCGGTGTTCGGCCAGTGCAGGCCGGCCATCTGCTTGATCAGCGAGGCCATGTAATCGCGTAGCTCCTGCGGCGTGTCGCCCCCTTCCGGAACGAAGTGGGGGGCGGCACGCCGTAGCAGTTGCAGGCCGAGCAGTACCGAGTAGGCGTGCGTCATGGACAGCTGAGCCTGTTCGGGGTCCTCGCCCTCCTGCTCGCGCAGGCGCAGCGAGAACTCCATCCGCTTGCGCAGGATCCGGTTGATGGCCGGGCCGATCACCGGGTGATCGGCGTTCCACAGCAGCACCATGAAGATCTGCATGTCCCGGTCCGAGTCGGCGAGCAAGGCCACGGCGGCCCGGTGCCGGGCGGAGGCGTCGGGGATGCGCTCAAGCCGCGCGGTCGGTTCGTCGGTCGCGGTCTGCTCCCATTGGGCGACTGCCGCTTCGAGCAGGGCGTTGCGGTCCCGGAAGTGCCAGTAGAACGAACCCTTGGTGGCGCCGAGCCGTTCGGCCAGCGGCTCGACCGCGACGGCGCGCAGCCCGTCGCGTCCCAGGGCGTCGAGCGCCGCCTCGATCCAGTCCGCTTGGGTCAGGGTCTTGCGTTCACGGTGGCGGACCCGGCCGGAGAGTGTGTGCTGCGGGGCGTTTTCCTGGTCCGCTTGGCCGGGTCGCTGGGACGGGGTTCCAGAGGGGGGGACGGGGGCGGAGGCTAGGATGCTGTCGCGCATGGCGTCACCGTAGCGCAGCGGAGGGTAATCGCGTGGGCTGTGACTCTTTTGAGCGAACCGGATTGGAACTCGCGTCATTTTCGGCAATCCGGAGTTTCCGGGGTAGACGGGGGTAGACCACGGTGGTGGCCCGCCTTTCCGGGATGGGGTCGGCCGTTCCGGCGAGTTCTGATTCCGCAGCTTTGGCGACCGGGTGTCGGTGCGGGCGGCGGGCGGTTACATTCGGGTGGTGGTCGCGGATCGAGAGCGTGAGTCCCAGGTCAGCCTGCTGGCTCGGCGGGGGTTCGGCAATCCTCGTGCCGCAGCGGCGCTGCTTACCTCCGAGCTGTTCGGGGAACTCGGGCGGGATCCGCTGGTCCTGGATGCGATCAGCCGCAGCGCAGACCCCGATCTGGCGCTGGCGACCGTGGGCAGGCTGCTGGAGGCGAGCCCGGATCCGTGGACGCTGCGGGCGACACTCGCCGCCTCGAAGCCGTTGCGCGACCGGCTGTTCGGCGTGCTCGCAGTGAGCGGGACGCTTGGCGACTTCGTGGTCCGGCACCCCGAGTCGTGGCATGTCCTCGAAGAGTTCGAGCCCGAGGATCTGGCACCCGATCCCGATCGATTCCGCGCACTGATGTTCGATGCTGTCGGCGTGGCGCCGGCTGGCGCGGCTGGGCCGCCGGTCGCGGCGGTGACGGGGCTGGCGGCGCAGGACGCGCTGCGGGTCGCGTATCGCAGGGCGCTGTTGGCGATTACCGCCAGGGACGTCGCCGCATCGGCGGATCTCTCGGTGGTGACGGCGGATCTCGCCGACCTGGCCGGGGCGACGCTCTCGGCGGCGCTGGCCGTGGCGGCGGCGGAGGATCCGGCGAGCGCCGCGCTGTGTCGACTCGCGGTGATCGGTATGGGGAAGTGTGGCGCGCGCGAGCTGAACTATGTCAGCGATGTGGACGTGGTGTTCGTCGCCGAGCCGGTACGGTCCGAAGGCGGCGGGGCAGCGGTCGACGACGCCGAGGCGCTGCGCGCGGCGTCGCGGTTGGCGTCGCGGATGATGCGGTTGTGTTCCGACAGCACGGCGGAGGGCTCGATCTGGCAGGTCGACGCGGGGCTGCGGCCGGAGGGGAAGTCCGGCCCGCTGGTGCGCACACTTGCCAGCCACGCGGCGTACTACCAGCGGTGGGCGAAGACCTGGGAGTTCCAAGCGCTGCTCAAGGCGCGGCCGGTCGCCGGTGACGAAGAGCTGGGCGCGGCGTATATCGCGATGACGAGTCCGCTGGTGTGGTCGGCCGCGTCGCACGAGCACTTCGTGGACGACGTGCAGGCGATGCGGCGGCGAGTGGTGGACCACGCGACCGATTCGCTGCGCCGCGCGCCCGGTTCGATCGCGGTTGACCGGGAACTCAAGCTCGGTCCCGGCGGCCTGCGCGACGTCGAGTTCGCGGTGCAGCTGCTTCAGCTCGTGCACGGACGGCGTGACGAGACTTTGCGCGTCTCGGCGACATTGGACGCGCTGGAGGCGTTGGCGGACGGCGGATATGTAGGACGCGAGGACGGCGCGCATCTTGCGGACGCCTATCGGTTTCTGCGCACGCTTGAGCACCGCATTCAGCTGTTCCGGCTTGAGCGCACGCACACGATGCCGGATGATCCCGTGGCCTTGCGCCGGATCGGGCGCTCGATGGGGTGGATGATGGACCCCGCCGGGGAGCTCGGGAAGGCATGGCGTGGCCATGCCCGCGAGGTGCGCCGACTGCACGAGAAGTTGTTCTACCGGCCGCTGCTGGCAGCGGTGGCCCGGCTGGACGACACCAGCGCGGCGGCGGTGCCAAGCGGCTCCGGGCCGGCCCTGCGGCTCTCCGGGAACGAGGCGCGAGCCCGGTTGTCGGCGCTCGGCTATGCGGATCCGGCCGGCGCGTTGGCGAACATCGAGGCGCTGGCGACCGGGGTCAGTCGGCGCGCGGCCATCCAGCGCACGCTGTTGCCGGTGATGCTCGGCTGGTTCGCCGACGCGCCCGACCCGGACGCCGGGCTGCTGGCGTTCCGCAGGGTGTCGGACGCTCTCGGTTCGACGCCCTGGTATCTCAGGTCGCTGCGGGACGAGGGCGAGGCGGCTTGGCGGCTGGCTCGGGTGCTGTCCTGCGGCGGGTACGTGCCGGACCTGCTGCTGCGCGATCCCGGGGCGGTCGCGCTGCTCGGTGACACCAATGCGCTGGTGCCGCGCGATCGCGCCGCCATCGAGGCGGAGATGATGGCGGTGGTCCTGCGGGCCACCAGTTCCGAGCAGGCGGTCACGGCGGTGCGGGCGATCCGCAGGCGCGAGCTGTTCCGTATCGTGTCCGCCGATCTGCTGGGACTGCTGGGGACGGCGGGCCGGGAGAATGGCCATGGTCGAGGTCACTCGCTTCCTGGTGTTCAGAGTGCCGGTGCTCGGGGGGCTGATAATCAGGGTTCTGGTATTCAGGGTCCCGGTATTGAGGGTTCCGATATTCGGAGTGCTGGCGTTGAAGGTTCGACGGTTGGTTCACGGGTGGCCTCGGGTGTTGGCGGCGGCATCCGTGATGGGCAGGCGGGCGGGGCCGGGAACGATCCGCTGGACGAGCTCGGCCGCGCGTTGACGGACGTGACCGCGGCGACGATCGAGGCGGCGCTCGCGGCCGTGATCGTGTTCCGTACGTCGGGGCGGCCTGCGGATATCGCGTCCCGTGTGTCGGAGCAGCGTGTAGATGCGGAAGCAGGTGCCAGCGCGAGCGCGGATCCGGACGCTGAAGTAGGGGCGAGGACGAGTGCGGATGTGGAAGTAGAGGCGAGCGCGAGCGCGGGTGTCAGTGTGGATGTGAGCGCGGATGTGAGCGTGACGGGCGGCAGGCCGTTGCCCACGCGGCTCGCCGTGATCGCGATGGGCCGGTTCGGTGGAGGCGAGCTCGGGTACGGCTCGGACGCGGACGTGATCTTCGTGCACGAACCTGTTGACGGCGCGGACGAGCACGAGGCCACCGCACTCGCCTTCGAGCTGGCCAATGAGTTGCGTCGGCTGTTGCAGGCGCCCGGCACCGATCCGCCGCTGTTGATCGATGCCGACCTGCGCCCGGAGGGCCGGCAGGGTCCGCTGGTGCGCAGCCTGGCCGCGTACGCCGAGTACTACAAGCGGTGGTCGCGGCTCTGGGAATCTCAGGCGTTGCTGCGGGCCACTCCGATCGCGGGCGACGCGGGCGTCGGCGCTCGGTTCACCGAGTTGATCGACCCCATCCGGTATCCGGAGAAGGGACTGTCCGAGGCCGATGCGCTTGAGATCCGGCGGATCAAGGCTCGTGTCGAGGCCGAACGCCTCCCGCGCGGCGCCGATCGGGCGCTGCACACGAAGCTGGGTCCGGGTGGTTTGTCGGATGTCGAATGGGTGGCTCAGCTCCTTCAGTTGCGGCATGCGGCGCAGGTTCCCGCACTGCGGGTCACCGGTACTCGGGCGGCTCTCGGGGCCGCGGTCGATGCCGGGCTGATGGTGGAAGGGGATCGGTCGCTGCTCGACGACGCCTGGTGTCAGACGACGCGGATGCGCAACGGCATCACCCTGGCGCGCGGGCGCCCCGCCGATCAGATTCCCACCGGAGCGCGCGATTTGGCCGTGATCGCGCGCTACCTGGAGGGTTGGGACCATGCTGGAGAGACACCCGGCGAAGGCGGAGTCGGCGCGGGCGCCGGAGGCTCGGCGGGCAGCGGCGCGCTCGATCGCCACCACCTGGACAATGAGGCGTTGCTGGACGCTCATCGCCGCCGCGCCCGGCGGGCTCGGATTGTGTTCGAGCGGCTGTTCTACGGCTGATCGGGCGGGGTGCGTCTGGTCTGTGTCGGGAATGGCGCGGGCCGCGGCGGCGTAAGTGCTGTAGCAGAGTTCGGATGTGCAGGGTTTGGATGTGTAGAGGCTGAATGTGCAGGGATTGAATGCGATGCGTTCGGATGTACGGTGCTCGGGGGTGATGCGTCGAGTCGTCGGCCGAGTTCGTCGACGAGGCGCATCCGGACCGCCTCGCGGCGTACCGCGGAAACCGTGCGCTCGTGCCGGTGGCTGATCTCGATCCAGCTCAGGTCGCCGAGTACCTCGGCGGTCAGTCGGGCTCGCTCGTCTTCGGTCCAGACCACGCCGGCGTTGCGGTGTGGCCCCGGCGCACGGCCTCTCGGCGGACTGCCGCGCCAGGTCAGCGCCGTCACCTCGGATCGCGGCACGGAGCGCACCACGGTGTTGCCGGTCACGAAGTGCAGTTGCGTTTCGTCAAACCGCACGGTCTCGGCGGTGAGGCTGACGGTGACCGGCTCGGCGCCCGAGCCGAGCCAGCCCGGACCGGCCTCGGAGGCGATTTCGAGTTCGATGACGGACACGGAGCTGCGCGGGGCGGTGGTGGACGGGGCGGACATTCTTCCTCCTGTGGTCGATTGCGGGCGGACTGTGACGTCCAGTTACCGACTATGACAGGGGGTACTGACAGAAGTTGAGAAAAGGGTGTTGAGCTGCTGGAACGTGATCACGAGGGCGGTATCACGAGAGTAATGGCGAGGGGTGGGGATGGTTTCGCGAGGGTGATGCTGCGCAGGTGCGGTACTGCTGAGGCGTGGTGCCGAGGTTGTGGTGTCGAGGTGTGGTGTCGAAAGGGGAGTGCGGAGTGTGCTGTCGGGCTGGAGAAAGGGTGTAAAAGTGCAGGTGCCCGGCTGTAGGAGCCGGGCACCTGGCGGTGGATCAGCTGGTCAGGCGGCAGATCGTCTGGCCGGACAGCTCAGTGGAGCAGTGCTTGGCAGAGCGGTGTTCAGCGGAAGAGTGCTAGCGGAACAGGGCATAGCAGAACTCTGCCGAGCTTTGCTCTCGGTGGGCGATCAGCCGGTGTACTTCTGGATCAGGGCGCCGAGCCGCGGGAGGGCGGCCTCCACGTTCTTGACGCCGCTCGGGCGCACGGTGTTGTACGCCTTCTTGATCGGGGCGCGCTCCGACTGTGCGGCGCGTGCGTCGGTGACCGAGAGCAGGGCCTCGGAGACCTCGGCGCCCTGCTTGGCCAGGAAGTCGCCGAACGCCGAACCGCCGGAGGCGACGAAGTCCGCGTAGTACGGCTCCAGCTTGGCCACGAAGTCCGGCAGCAGCGTGTCCACGGCGTCGTGGATGATGCCGGACGCGAAGGCGGTGACGGTCTTGTAGGCCAGCTTGATCGCCGTGCCGGAGATGCCCGACTTGTCGGAAACCTCCTGGTCGATCAGCGTCTGGCAGTCGGCGACGACCTTCGGGCGGTTATCCGGCGTGAGCAGGATCTCCTGAAGCGTGGCTGCCATGGCGTCTTAACTCCTTGTGGTCTGGGGCTTTACTCGGGGGGAACCGCGTGACTATGCAACATGCCCGGATGAGCCCCCGTACGGGACCGCGGCCCCGCCGACTCAGGGCCCGCAAAGGTTACCGTACTTGAGAGTCGGGTCGCCTTTCCGAGTCTTGAGCCGATTGCCCGACGACGACTTGGCGGCAGCCGGTCTGACACTCGATCAGACTCAGACTCAGGCGGGCAGGCCGAGGTCGCGGGCGATCAGGAGGCGCTGCACCTCGCTGGTGCCCTCGCCGATCTCCAGGATCTTGGCGTCCCGGTAGAACCGGGCGACCGGGAACTCGTTCATGAAGCCGTAGCCGCCGAAGATCTGGGTCGCCTCGCGGGCGTTGACCATCGCCGCGTCGCCCGCGACGAGCTTGGCGATCGCGGCCTGCTTCTTGAACGGCTTGCCGGTCACCAGGAGCGCCGCCGCGTGGCGATACGCGAGCCGGGCCGTGTGGGCGCGCGCCTCCATGTCGGCAATCTTGAACTGGATCGCCTGGTAGTCCTCGATCCGGTGGCCGAAGGCGGTGCGTTCCCGTGCGTAACGCAGCGATTCGTCGACACAGCCTTGTGCGAGGCCGGTGGCGAGTGCGGCGATGGCGATGCGGCCCTCGTCAAGGATGCGCAGGAACTGCGGGTAACCGCGACCGCGCTCGCCGAGCAGGTTCTCCTCAGGCACGCGACAGTCGTCGAAGGCCAGGCCGTGCGTGTCTGAGGCGCACCAGCCGACCTTTGAGTAACCGGTCTCGACGGTGAAGCCAGGCGTGCCGGAGGGCACGATGATCGACGAGATCTCCTTGCGGCCGTCCTGGTCCGGACCGGTCACGGCGGTGACGGTCACCAGGCTGGTGATGTCCGTGCCGGAGTTGGTGATGAAGGACTTGGCGCCGTCGATGACCCACTGCGCATCCGCGGTGCCTTCGGCCTCCAGACGCGCGCGGGTCTTGGTGGCGCCCGCGTCCGAGCCGCCGCCCGGCTCGGTGAGGCCGAACGCGCCGAGCCGTTCGCCGGCGCAGAGTTGCGGCAGCCAGCGTTCCTTCTGCGCCTGCGTGCCGAAGCGGTACACGGGCATGGCGCCGAGGCTGACGCCTGCTTCGAGCGTGATGGCCACTGACGAGTCGACGCGTGCCAGTTCCTCCAGGGCGAGGCAGAGCGCGAAGTAGTCGCCGCCCATTCCGCCGAACTCCTCGGGGAACGGCAGGCCGAACAGCCCCATTCGGCCCATCGCGGCGACCAGTGGGTATGGGAAGGCGTGTCGTTCGTAGTAGTCCCCGATCACCGGGGCGACCTCGGTGTGGGCGAACTCCTCGACGGTCTTGCGGAGTTCTTCGTACTCCGCGGGCAGTTCCGGATCGAGCACGGTGATCAGTCCTATTCCGGGGGTCAGCCCTTTGTGAGGGCTTGGACGGCTCTGGACGGAGCCGGGCGGCCGAGATGGTCGGCCATCCAGCGGGAGGTCTCGACGAGGGCCGGCAGGTCGATGCCGGTGTCGATCCCGAGTCCGTCCAGCATCCACACGAGGTCTTCGGTGGCGAGGTTGCCGGTGGCGGACTCTGCGTACGGACAACCGCCCAGGCCCCCCGCGGAGGCGTCGACGGTGGTGATACCGGCCTGGAGCGCCGCGAAGGTGTTCGCGAGCGCCTGGCCGTAGGTGTCGTGGAAGTGCACGGCCAGCCGCGCAGGATCCACGCCACGGTCGGCGAGCAGGTTGATCAGGGCACGCACGTGCCCGGGGGTCGCGGTGCCGATCGTGTCGCCGAGGCTGATCTCGTGGCAGCCGAACGCGAGCAGGCGTTCGACGACCGACGCGACTGCGGACGGTTCGACCGGACCCTCCCATGGATCACCGAAGCACATGGAAACGTACCCGCGTACCCAGAGGCCGCGCTCGATCGCGGGCGTGACCACGGCTTCGATGTCGGCGAGCGCGCCGTCCAAAGTCGTGTTGAGGTTGCGTTGGGCGAAGGTCTCAGTGGCTGAGGCGAACACGGCTATCTCACGCACGCCGCAGGCGAGTGCGCGCTCATAACCGCGCAGATTCGGCACGAGGACGGGGTAACGCAGCCCCGGACGGTGCTCAAGCAGTCGGAACAGGACATCGGCATCGGCGAGCTGCGGTACCCACTTCGGGTGCACGAAGCTGGTCGCCTCGACGACACTGGCTCCCGCGTTGGCGAGCCGCTCGATGAACTCCGCCTTCACCTCGGTCGGGACGGTCGTCTTCTCGTTCTGTAGACCGTCGCGCGCGCCGACCTCGTAGACCGTGACGTGCTCGGGCAATCCGGCGTGGGGGAAGACCTGGGGGAGCCGGGCGGTCATGACGACCCCTCACTCCCGGCCGAGTCACCGGCGTCGATGAGACCCGTGTCGATCACGAAGAGCTGCGCGCCGATCGGGACGCGGTCGCCGACTGCCGCGTCAACCTGCGCGACGACGCCGTCGTGCGGCGCGGTGAGTGTGTGCTCCATCTTCATCGCCTCCACGACGCCGAGGGGCTCGCCTGCCGACACCTGCTGACCGGCCGCTACCTTGACGGCGATCACCGTGCCGGGCATGGGGGAGCGGACGATGCCATCGGGCGCTGCTGCTTCGGGGCCGGTGCGATTGACTGAAGAATTGGCTGCTGAGGACTGCCCGGGGCGGGTGCGCGCCGGGAGCGGCGGGCCTGCCAGGCGCCAGCCGTCGCGCAGGTCGAACGGCGTTGGGCCGTCCGGGGCGAGGCGTGCTGTGAAGGGCAAGTCCGGGTGGCGGTCGAGCCAGGCGGTGTCGATGGCTGCGTCGGCGAACTGCGTCGAGCCGAGCAGGGTTCGTAGGAAGGTGAGGTTCGTCGTCAGGCCGTCGATGCGCGTGTTGGCGAGGGCGTTGAGCAGGGCGTGGCGTGCGGATTCGCGGTCGTGGCCAAAGCCGGTGACTTTGCCGATCATCGGGTCGTACCACGGTGATACCTCGTCGAACGAACGTAAAGCAGTGTCGATGCGTACGGTGTTAGTGCGCGCAGTACCAGGCCATGCGACGACGCTGGCGCGTCCGGCCTGCGGCAGGAATCTGTGCTCTGCGTCTTCGGCGTAGACGCGGACCTCGATCGCGTGTCCGCGAGCCGTGACGTCTTCCTGCCGCAGCGGTAGCGGTTGGCCCGCCGCGATGCGGATCTGGAGTCCGACGAGGTCGAGGCCGGTGACCGACTCGGTGACCGGGTGTTCGACCTGGAGCCGGGTGTTCATCTCAAGCAGGAAGAACTCGTCGTCGGCG